>DASTDR010000296.1:0-2612 GCA_035710265.1 Gemmatimonadales bacterium
AATGAAGATCGTTCATACGCGCCAGAGTGACGCGATGATGGAGTGGACGCCGCCAGCATCTGTATCCAGCGCGAGTCCAGAGTCCGTAGCCGCGATGTTCAGCGCGGACGACCTCGTCGCGCAGTTCGCACTCGCGCGTTCCGTCGCGCACCTGCCCGAGGGCTGGCGAGTGCGTTCCATCGCTGGATGGTCGCTTGCGACGCACGCGGCACTGTCCCCCGTCGTCGAACTCCGGACTGCGGCTGGCGACGCCATCGGGTGGATGCTCGGTCTCGCGATCGGCGAAGACGGTTCCCTGTGTACCGATGTGACCACGGCGCCTTCGCTGCAAGAGATCGATAACGACGACAGTGCGTTCGAACGCTTCGTGTACGGGCACGGCGGGCGTTTCCTCGCGATTCTCGCGGCGGGGCCACGGCCACGCGTGTACCTCGATCCGGTCGGCTCGATGTCCGCGGTGTACGTGCCCGCGCTGGGGATGGTCGCCGCGACGCCGTCGCTGGTTCCCGACGTGCGCGGACTGGAGTACGACGACGCGCTGATCCGCGAGTTCTCACTCACCACGCGCAGCGGCGTGTTCCCGTTCGGGCTCACGGCTCGACGGGGTGTGCACCGCCTGTTGCCGAATTTCTGGCTCGACCTCACCAGCTGGACCACCCATCGGCACTGGCCCCACGCACCGATCGAAGAGGATCAGGATCCCGCGGAAGCCGTTGCGCTCACAAGTCGCATCCTCAAGCGGCACGTGTCGGCGCTCGCGGCCACGTACCCGCTGCGGTGCGGGCTCACCGCGGGCATGGACACGCGCATGATGCTGGCGCACACCCGTGAGTACCTGGATCGAACCGTATTTCTCACGCGCGTGATTCCAGACCAGAGTGGGCAACTGGACCTCGCGATCGCGCGGGTACTTGCCAGTCGATTCGGCCTAAACCACCAGGTGCTGCCGTACGGCGAACCGTCCGAACGCGCGCTGCATCAATGGCGATTCCGGGGAGGTTTTTCATTGGGTGAGATGCGGGGGTGGCGCACGTCGGAGTCGTACGCCCAGGTCGGATCGCTGCGCGCCGAAATGGTGGGGCTCGTCGCAACCCTCGGTCGCTGCACGTCGTACTGGCGCAAGAGCGGATATGGTAAGAATCCTATGACACCGGACCTGATGGTCAGGGTCTTGGGCGAACCGGCCACGCCCGCGGTGTTCGAGCTCGCCGCGCGCTGGCTGCATGAGTTGCCACAGAGCCGTACCATGACCGTGCTCGACCTGCTGTTCATCGAGCAACACCTGGGCTGCTGGGGCGGCGTGCTCCCGTACGCGGAGGCGTTGTACAGCCCGCTGCGATTGTATCCGTTCACGCACCGGGATATCCTTACCGCGTTTCTTCGCCTGCCGGACCGCTACCGCATCGCGCGTCGTTTTCCGACGGACCTTATCGCTGCGCAGTGGCCGGAGTTACTGCGCGTGCCGTTCAACCGCGAGCTGGGCATGAAGTACTACGTGCGCTGTGCTCGCCGGTACGCGTGGCTGGCGCGGCGTCGGTTGGGTCTATAATCGACTGCGAGGTGGAGGGGAAGAGAAGGAGCGAGGGTTTGTCTCAATTCAGTTGTCCAGGTATGATCCTCGAATGAACGACCCGGTAAGCGAGTACATAGCGAAGATCACGTCCAGGCTTCACGCCGTCCCGCCCGCTAAGCGCGCGGCCACAGACGACGCCACCGTCCTTTCCGCCGAGATATTCACGATTCTAACGAGCCGCGAATTCTGCTACCTGAGCAGGACGAAGACCGCGCACTACCGCGAGAGTGTGGTCGGAGTATTGACCGGGGATGTTCACAAAGGAGAGCCGGCCCGCTTCTACTATGACCTCGGCGCCGGTTACCACGCCAGCGTCCACCCAGAAGAGTCCGGGCTTGTATTCGGCGTCGGCTTTTCCGAATTGTGCGTCCTCGCGCAGATCGCTTCGTTTTGCAACCGCGTGGCGGGGATCCACCCACCGGGTGCGAGCTTCGTGCTCGTGATTGACAATGTGTGTGGCTTGTTGACCAACGACATTCCCCTCGAGAGAACGACGGCTTACTGCGCGGAGCTTCGAGCGTTGATCGACGAGACCGGAATGAGCGACAGGGTCGGCGTGCTCGTCGAGTCCGAATACTTCGCGCTTTCCGGGTACGAAATCGATAGAGCACGACTCGCGAAGGACATGGCCGCGTTTACGCCTTCGCCCGCAGATATGGAGAATGTCAGGCGGTTCCTCGGGCGGTGGTGTGACGACGCCGAAGCGGCGGAAAGAATCGCGAGATACCGCCAAGCGGGCGAGATGACCGAGCGCATGCTCGAGCAGGTCGTCCGCGGGGTCCGTGTGACCCAGCGGGCGACCGGGGGCACGCTCGGGTTCAGGCCGTTTCCGGGGGGCGATTCGAGGACGCAGGTGGGGGAGGTTGCGATCAGTCCCAACGCCAGGGGCGCCCTCCACCCCATTCTTCTCACCAGCCGCAATGTCACCCGGTACCGGTGCACGCAGTTAAGATACCCCCGCCTGCTCCCGGCCACGATCCGGCATGTCACCTATGCCGAACCGATCGAACCCGCGTCCGCGTCGGAAGGGAAGTAGGAG
>DASTDR010000297.1:0-4220 GCA_035710265.1 Gemmatimonadales bacterium
CGTGCAGGTCGCGGTCGGGCCTGGCTGGGCTGCAGCCGAGGTCGTGACGCGCGCGCAATCGGTCGGTCCGGAATCGGTACTCCGCGTCGAGGGCGAGGTCGTGGCGCGGCCACCCGCGATGCGCAATGCCGAGCTCGCGACCGGTGACGTCGAAGTTCATGCGACCGTGCTGCGGGTCGTCGGACCCGCCGAGACGCCCGCGATCCCGGTAGCACGCGGCAAGGGCGAAGAGCTTCCCGCCGAGGAGCTGCGGCTCAAATATCGCCATCTCGATCTGCGGCGTCCCGAGCTGCAGGCCAACCTGATCATGCGCCACCGGCTGCTGCAGCGGGCACGGCGCGCGATGAGTGAGCTCGACTTTCTCGAGATCGAAACGCCGAATCTCACCAAGCCGACGCCTGAAGGGGCGCGCGACTATCTCGTCCCCTCGCGGGTGCATCCCGGTGAGTTCTATGCGCTGCCGCAGTCGCCCCAGATCTACAAGCAGCTGCTCATGGTGTCGGGGTTCGACCGCTATTTCCAGATCGCGCGCTGCTTCCGCGATGAAGATCTGCGGTTCGACCGGCAGCCCGAGTTCTCGCAGATCGACATCGAAGCGTCGTTCGTCGGCCAGGACGACGTGATCGGCTATGTCGAAACGGTGCTGGTCGCGCTCTGGGACGAAGCCGGGCACACGATCCCGCGCCCATTTCCGCGGCTCACCTGGCGTGAGGCGATGGAGCGCTACGGCACCGACAAGCCCGATCTGCGCTACGATTTCGCCATCGCCGACTGGACGGCGCACGTGCAACCGCTGGGCGTCCCGTTCTTCCAGAGCGCGACGAACGGATCGCGAGTGCGCGGCATCGCCGTACAGGGCGGCGGCTCGCTCTCGCGCAAAGACGTCGATCAGCTCGCGGAGACGGCGAAGACCGTCGGAGCCAGCGGACTCGCGTGGGTCAAGCGCCAGGGTGAACAAGTCTCGGGCTCGGTGGGCAAGCACTTTACGGCGGAAGCGCTGGGTCGCATCGGTGTCGGTGACGGCGACGCCGCACTCATGACCGTGGGACCGGACCGCGTGACCTCGGCCGCGCTCGACAAGGTGCGCCAGGAAGTCATCAAGCGGCTCGCGCCCGCGCCCAAGATGGCGCACGCGTTCTGCTGGGTGGTGGATTTTCCGTTGTTCGAGCCGGATCCCGAGACGGGCAATCCGGTGTTCGCGCACCATCCCTTCACGTCGCCGCACCCGGACGACACGGGCAAGCTCGACACTGAGCCGTTTGCCTGCCGCGCGCTGCACTACGACGCGGTTTACAACGGCAACGAGCTGGGCTCCGGGTCGATCCGGATCACCGATCCCGCGGTGCAGCGGACCGTATTCCGACATCTCGGCCTGAGCCCCGCCGAGATCGAGGCGCGCTTCGGCTTCCTGTTGAATGCACTCGCGGCCGGTGCGCCTCCCCACGGCGGTTTCGCGGTGGGATTCGACCGCGTGGCGATGCTGCTTGCGGGCGCGGGTTCGTTGCGGGACGTGATCGCATTTCCCAAGACGACGACGGCGCGTGCGTTGTTCGAGGGCGCGCCGGCGCCGGCCCGGCCGGACGATCTCGCTGCACTTCACATAAAGGCGGTGCCACCTCATGAGTGACGACGTCATCCACCGGTTGTCCGTGGAAGGCGTGGATCCGCTGGCGTTGGCCGGCGTGAACGACGCGAACCTGCTCGAGCTGGCGCGGCGCATGGGCGTGCGCGTCTCGCTGCGCGGCGACAGTCTGTCGCTCGCCGGCAGCGCGGAGGCGATCGAGCGAGCCAGCCCCGTCGCGCAGGCGCTCATCGACCTCGCACGAATGGGTGAGCCGCTCGATGTGCACGATGTGGAGCGGCTCATCGCCGAGGACGCGCAGGGGGAGCTCGGCCGGCAGGCGGCAGACCCGGTCAAGATCATTCTGCCCGGGTTGCGCCGCGTCATTCAGCCGAAGACCAATGGCCAGCGCGAGTATCTGCGGTCGATAGCCGAGCACGACATCGTCATCGGGATCGGACCGGCCGGCACCGGAAAGACGTACCTGGCCGTTGCCGCGGCGGTCGATGCGCTCTCACGCAAGCGCGTGCGGCGTATCATCCTCGCCCGGCCCGCGGTCGAGGCCGGCGAGAACCTCGGCTTCCTGCCGGGCGATCTCCAGGAAAAGGTCGATCCGTACCTGCGGCCCTTGTACGACGCGCTCGAGGACATGATGCCGCGCGAGCGCGTGCAGAAGGCGCTCGAGACGCGGACGATTGAAATCGCCCCGCTCGCCTACATGCGCGGCCGCACGTTGAGCGATGCGTTCGTCATCCTGGACGAGGCGCAGAACGCCACCGGCATGCAGATGAAGATGTTCCTGACCCGTCTGGGCGTGAACTCGCGTGCCGTGATCACGGGGGACAAGACACAGATCGACCTGCCCAACCGCGAGGACTCAGGACTGCTGCAGGTCGAGCGCATTCTTCCCGGAATCGAAGGGATCGGATTCGTTTACCTCGACGAAGGCGACGTGGTCCGCCATCGGCTGGTACGCGACATCATTCGTGCGTACGCCGAGGATGCGCAGGGTTAAATGAACGTCCCGACCCGTGAGAAGGTCCGCTACCACGTTGCGCGCTGGGTGTGGGTACCCGCGCTCGCGCTGGTCGCGCACGTCGCCTTCCCGTCGAGCGCCGCCGATGTGGCGCCGCTGCTCGAGCCGGGCGCGCGCGCGGACAAGGAAATCATCGCCCCCTTTAACTTCGTGGTGAACAAGTCGGAGGACGAGCTGCAGCGCGAGGCGGAGGAGCTGGCCGCGTCCGCCAAACCGATCTACGAGTTCCGCCAGCGCACCTACGACAGCACCGCGACGACCATGGCCGCGTTCTTCGCCGCCGTCGATGCCGCGGCCGACCAGGGACCCCCGGCGATCATCCGCGCCGCGGGCGAGTTCGGCGTGCCGATCACGCCGCAAGAGGCCTCCTATGTGTCGAAGGGCGGGAAGCGGCGCGCGCTGCAGGCGGCGCTGGAACGGCTGTTCGATCGAACGCTCGCCCAGGGCGTCACGGGCCCGGGGGTGCTGCAAGTGGAGCAATCCCGCGAGCTGATCATCCGCCGCGGCTCGACCGAATCCTCGGTGCAACGCGACCAGGTGCTCACGTTTGCGCAGTACTTGAACCGGGCGAAGCAGCTGCATCCCGATCCCGGCTCGAGCGTCGCCGATGTGCTCTACCTCAAGCTGGTCCGGCAGTTCTTCCGGCCGACGCTGATCGCCAAAACGCTCGAGACCGAACGGCGCCGCAACGAGCTGCGTGGCAGCGTCGATCCCAGCAAGTACATCGTGCGCGCCGGCGACCGCATCGTGGCGCCGCCTGAGATCGTGACCAACGAGGCTCACGAGCGGCTGGTGGCGCTGCACCAGGAGCTGCTGCGCCGCGGTGCGGCGACGACCTACTCGATCCGTGGTGTCATCGGACCACTGCTGCGCGACTCGCTCATCATCGCGATTTTCTGGGTGTTGCTCGTGTTCTATCGCCGCGAGACCTACCGCGACATCAAGCAGGTCGCGCTGATCGGCGGCCTGTTCGCATTACTGGTCGCTCAGGCGGGCCTCGTCGCCCGGCTCTATCCGGCCCATCCCGAAGTCGTCTTCATGCCGTTCCTGGCGATGATGATGACGGTGCTGTTCAACGGGCGCGTGTCGATGATCGCCGCGATGATTCTCGCCGTGGTCATCGGACTGCAACCGGTGTTCCATGACGCGCCCGCCACGTTCCTGTGCGTCGTGGGCGGCGTCACGGCCGCCCTCTCGGTGAAGACGCTGCGGAGCCGCAGCAACTTCTACGCGCCCGTGCTGATCATCGCGGCGGGATATCTCGCGGGCGCGCTCGCCCTCGGACTCGCCAGCGGCTGGCCGATCGAGGAAATCGGCCTGCGCGGCTTGTTGGGCGCGCTGAATGGGCTCGTTTCAGCGGGCCTGACCTTCTTCCTGCTCCCGGTCGCCGAATCGGTCACGCACATCACGACCGACCTCACCTTGCTCGAGCTGTCCGACCCGAGCCGGCCGCTGCTCCGGCGCCTGTCACTCGAAGCCCCGGGGACGTACGCGCACAGCGTGGCGATGGCGAACCTCGTGGAGGCCGCGTGTAATCGCATCGGCGCGAACGGGTTGCTCGGCCGCGTGGGCTGCTACTACCACGACATTGGGAAGGTGAAGAATCCGATGTTCTTCGTGGAG
>DASTDR010000298.1:0-2067 GCA_035710265.1 Gemmatimonadales bacterium
CGTGGCCGTGGACTGGGTGTCGGGCGCCTGCATGATCGTGCGGCGCGAGGCGTTTGCCGCGGTCGGCGGGTTCGACGAGCGTTACTTCCTGTACTGGGAGGATGCCGATCTCTGCCGCCGGCTCCGCGGCCGCGGCTTGGAGACTCGCTACGTGCCGGGTGCCGTCGCAGTGCATCGCGTCGGGCGCTCGAGCCGGACGTCGCGCGCCTCGTCGATCCGGGCCTTTCACGACAGTGCCTATCTTTATTACGCGACGCACGTTGCGCCAGGGGCCTTCAATCCCAAGCGCCTGGTGGCGCGCGCGATCCTTTCGGCGCGCTGCGGGTGGAAGACGCTCCGCGCACGCTGAAGCGTGCGCTCTACGCGTGCAGGCATGGCCTCTCTTCCATACGAACCTCGCCGGCTGATCCATCGCGTCGAGCTTCGAACACCGACACCGATGACGGTCGCGGCTCACGCGCTCGCCAGTCTCGTGCTCGTGCCGGCCTACTCGTTGGCCGCTGCGGCAATCGGCACCCCGGGCATGCGCTTTCACCTCGAGGCGCTCGACGTGGCGGTCCGCCTCCTGCGGCACCATGGGAGAAAGATGCTGTGGCCGGCCGGCCGGCTCGCGCTCTATCCGCTCGATTCGACCCGGTACTTCGAATTCGGCTGGATGTGGTCGCGCCTCATGAGGCTGGGGCGCGCGAGCAGGTATCTCGACGTGTCGTCGCCGCGGTTCCTGCCGCTCTGCTACGCGCGGCGAGCCGTGGAGCACGCATGGCTGCTCAATCCCGACGCGGCCGATCTCGACATCACCAGGCAATGGGCCGCGGCGATGTCGCTCTCGCACACGTGCGACTTCGTAGCCGCGTCCATCGAGTCGTCGGGACTGCCGGAGCGGAGCTTCGACGTGATCACGTCGATGTCCGTGTTCGAGCACGTGGCAGACGATTCCCGCGCGCTCGCCGAAGTCCGCGATCTGCTGTCGCCTGGAGGGACGCTCCTGCTGACGCTGCCGTGCGCGGCCAGAGGCTACGACCAGTATCGCGACTACGATGAGTACAACCTCTCACGCCCCGACGCGCGAGGGCACTTCTTCTTCCAGCGCTTCTACGACGCCGCCTCCCTGCGCGAGCGGGTATTTTCAGTGCTTGGCGAACCGCGAGAGGTGACCGTCTACGGCGAGCGCGACCCCGGCTACTTCGGCAGGAACGCGCAGGAGAAGATGCGCGGGCTGCCGTACCCGTTCTGGCGCGAACCGTTCATGATGGGGCGCCACTTTCAGACCTACCCGTCGATCGACGCGCTGCCCGGCGAGGGCGTCGTCGCCCTGGAGTTTCACATCCCCTGATTCACTGCAAGGACTCGTCCACGAGCCGGGCGACGTGCTCGCCGATGGACACGCAGGCCGTCAGCCCCGGCGACTCGATGCCCGCCGCCTGAATCAACCGCGGGCACTGCTCGTCCCGTTCGATCAGGAAATCGGAGAACGACACGTCGGGAGGGTGGAGCTTCGCCCGGATGCCGCTGCCGCCGAGCCGCAGGTCCGCCAGCGTCACCTCCGGAAGCAGCTCCCTGGCGGGCTCGAGGTAGTCCTCGAGCGGGATCCGGTCGTCCTCGTAGTCGTCCTTCCGGTCCTGATAGCGCGCCGTCGGCCCCAGGGTGACGTTGCCGGCGACGGTTTTGGTCACGTGCACGCCCAGGCCGTGCGTGTGCGGCAGCGGGTAGACGAGGCTGTTGACCAGCCCGCGGCGCGACGGGACGAGCTCGGCGTACTCACCCCGGCAGGGGTAGATCTGGAAGCGCCTGCCGCCGAGCAGGGCCGAGACCTCGTCGGCGTAGAGTCCTGCCGCGTTCACGACCGAGCGCGCCACGATCGATTCGGCGGGGGTGCGGAGCTCGATCCCGTCGGCCGTCGAATCGGCGCCCGTGAGCGGGGATCCGGGCAGCAGGAACACGTCCCGCTCGGCGCACAGCCGCGCGAGCGTGCCGATGAGGGCCTCGGCTTCGACGACGCCGGTGTTGGGAGAGAAGAGGGCCGCCTTTGCGTGCACGTGCGGCTCGCGCGCGCGTATGAACCGTTCG
>DASTDR010000299.1:0-4383 GCA_035710265.1 Gemmatimonadales bacterium
GACGACGCTCGTCAGCTTCGGGGACGAGCACCGCGAGGAAACCGACGGTGCCCTGAAGGTCAGGGTCGTCGGACATCCATGGCTCGTTCGGGGGCAGCGGACCAATCCGTTCAGCGTCGGTATGTTTCGCGAGCTTCGGGAAGCCGAGGTCGTGCACTGCCATCAGCAGCACGTGCTCGTGAGCAGTGCGGCCGCCGCGTGGTGCCGCCTCACGGGTCGTCACGTGTTCGTGAGCGATCTCGGTGGCGGAGGCTGGGACGTGTCGGCCTACGTGTCCACCGATGGCTGGTTCCACGGTCATCTGCACCTCAGCGAGTACAGCCGCGAGATTCGGGGTCACGGCAGGAACGCGCTCGCCCACGTGGTCGGCGGCGGTGTGAACGTCGAGAGGTTCACGCCCGACTCGCGCGTGCCGCGCGATGGCGGGGTCCTGTTCGTCGGCCGTCTCCTGCCGCACAAAGGAGTGGTCGATCTGATTCGGGCGATTCCCGATGGCATGACGCTGACCATCGTCGGGCCCGAGCCTGATTCAGCGACGAAGGGCCGTCTTGCGAGCGAGGCCAGGGGAAAGGCCGTGGTGTTCCGTCACGGTCTCGACGACGAGGCGCTCGTGCGCGAGTACCGACGCGCCCTGTGCGTCGTCCTGCCGAGCGTCTACCGCACCGACGATGGACATGAAACAGCCGTGCCCGAGCTGCTCGGCCAGACGCTGCTCGAAGGCATGGCCTGCGGCGTTCCTGCCGTGTGCACGCGTGTGGCGAGCCTGCCCGAGGTCGTCGTCGATGGCGTGACCGGATTCGTCGTGCCACCCAACGATCCCGCCTCCCTGAGAGACCGCCTGACCTGGCTCCAGGCACATCCACGCGAGGCGCGGGCGATGGGTGCAGCCGGCCGGCAGCGGGTCCTGGAAGGATTTACCTGGCCGATCGTCGTGAATCGATGTCTCGACATCTACAGGGCCGCGGCACCCGCACGGTCCACGCAGTCCAGCGAGATCGTGTCCCACGGTGCACTGCGTCCATGAACTGCCTTCACATCCTGTCGAGCGAGTACCCACCCGACGTCGGCGGCGTCGCCGACTACACGCGTCAGGTTGCCGAAGCGCTCGCCCGCGCAGGAGAAGAGATTCACGTGTGGACATCGGCCGCGCGGGAGACCACCGAGGCGTCCGGCGTACGCGTCCATCCCGATCCCGGCCGGTTCCGGCCTCCCGATCTCCGCAGGCTCGGAGCACGGCTGGACGAGTTCCGCCCGCCGCGGCGGATTCTGGTTCAGTGGGTGCCACACGGGTTCGGCTACCGCTCGATGAATCTGTGGTTCTGCCTCTGGCTGGCAAAGCGTGCACGGGCAGGCGACCGGATCGAGCTGATGGTGCACGAGCCCTTTCTCCAGTTCCAGCCCGGGCCGCTTCGGCACGTCTGCATCGCCCTCGTACACCGCGTGATGACGATGGTCCTCCTGGGCGCGGCGAGCCGTGTATGGGTGGCGACCCCCGCATGGGAGCCGAAGTTGAGGCCTTACGCGCTCGGGCGAACGGTCCGGATCGACTGGCTTCCGATTCCCTCGTGCGTCGCCCGGGCGAGCGCTGAAACGGCGCTCGGACCGGCGATCACACCCTCGGCTCAACCGATCGTCGGTCACTTCGGCTCGTACGGCCACGACGTGGCAGCGCTGCTCGAGGAGCGCCTTCCAGGGATTCTGGATAGCGACTGCCAGCCGGTGCTCCTTCTCATTGGCGCCGGCAGCGACACGTTCCGCGCGGCGCTCGTCGACCGACATCCTTCATGGGCCGGCCGAGTCCATGCGACCGGGTACGTGCCTCCCTCGGCGCTGGCCAGCCAGTTGGAGGCGTGCGACCTGTTTCTGCAACCGTATCCGGACGGCATCACGTCACGCCGCACGAGCGCGATGGCGTGCCTGTCCGCAGGGCGTGCGGTCGTGACGACATCCGGACACCTGACCGAGCCGTTGTGGATGGAAAGCGGGGCCGTCGTGCTGGTGGATGTATCGAACCCCACCGGATTTGCCGAGGCCGCTGTCCATCTCCTCCGCGATCGGGCCGAGCGGGCGCGCGTGGCAGAGTCGGGGCGGCGTCTGTTCGACAGGCAATTCGACGTCGCTCACACGGTCGCTGCGCTCCGGGCCGCATGAATCTGATGGCGCCGGTGTTTCGATGGACCGCGCCGTTGAAGGAAGCGACCAAGCGAGCGATGTACGCGGTCGCGCCCGAGACCGCGACGGCGGTCATGTCGGCTCGCGCCCGGGCACACTCCCACCGCCTCGTTCGCGAATGGGGTCTGACCGACTTGAACAAGAAACTGGTCGATCGGTTCGGTTCGGTGGTTCAGGCGTCGCCGTTCATCGGAATGACCCTGTCGCCGATGACCCATCAGGAACACCTGGGTCCGTTTCTGCTGGGGACCTACGAGGAGGAGTTGCACCCGTGGTTCGAGTCGGCCTTGAGCGGCCGCTTCGAGCAGGTTCTCGACATCGGCTCGAAGTTCGGCTACTACGCCGTCGGCCTGGCCCGCCGGATGCCTGACACACCCGTGATCGCGTTCGACACCGATCCATGGGCGCGCAAGGCCACGCAGGAGATGGTCGAGGCCAACCACACGCCACAGGTCGCAGTCGAAGGGTTCTGCTCGGCCAGATGGATCGACCGGCACCTTCGTCCACACAGCTTCATCCTGTCGGATTGCGAAGGTTACGAGGGCGAGTTGTTTGCCAACGCCTCCACGCCGGCGCTCGACTCGGCGACCGTGATCGTCGAAATCCACGACGAGTTCGTGCCCGGTGTCGGCAGCAGGATTCGGGAGCGATTCCGAAGTACTCACTCCATGACGTCGGTTCGGAGCCGTGAGCGCGAGCGTACCGGCGTCGATCTCGGGTTCCTGTCGAGCGAGGACGCCCGAGCGGCGATCCGCGAGATTCGCGGTCCTCAGGAATGGCTGCTGATGACGCCGGTGATCGAGAAACGCCGTTGCGCATAGCGATTCTCAACTGGAGCAACCGCCGCTTCGGAGGCACGGGGACCTACCTGAGCACGCTGATGCCTGCGCTTCGGACGGCAGGCCACGACATTGCGCTCTGGCACGAAGTGGATCGACCGTCCGAGCACGGCGTCCTTCCCGTGCCGAACGCCGCCCCGGTATGGTCGGTCTCGACGCTCGGCCTCCAGGGCGCGGTCGATGCGTTGCGAGAGTGGCAGCCCGATCTGCTCTATGCCCACGGACTGCTCGACCCGTTCGTCGAAGAGCGGGCGCTCGAGGTTGCGCCGGCCGTGCTCTTCGTGCACGACTACTACGGCACCTGCATCAGCGGATTGAAGACGCTGACGCAGCCTGTCGTGACGCCCTGCAGCCGCAGATTCGGCTGGCAGTGCCTGGCGCAGTACTACCCGCGGCGGTGCGGCGGGCTGAGCCCTGTCAGCATGGTCCGGCAGTTCCGGTTGCAGCGCGACCGATTCGAGCTGCTCTCGCGCTACGCAGCGATCGTCACCAACTCCAGTCACATGCAGCGGGAGTATGTGAAGCATGGCGTCTCCATCGACCGCGTGATCAATGTCGGCTACGGATCCGACATTGGCGGTCCTTCGCGAGCTGTCGCAGGCTGCGGGCGCTCGAACGATACCCGCCGACTCCTGTTCGTGGGCCGCATGGACCGGCTGAAAGGCGGCCGCGAGCTGCTGCAAGCCCTGCCGACGGTGGCCGCTCGGCTCAACCAATCGCTGCACATGGTGTTTGCCGGCGATGGGCCGCAGCGATCCGCGTGGGAAGCGCTGTCGTCGGCGATCTCGCGAGACGATCCCCGCGTGCGGGTGGAGTTTCGAGGATGGGTCGATCGGGAGGCGATTTCCAACCTGTACTGGCAATCCGATCTGCTCGTCGTCCCCAGCCTGTGGCCCGAACCATTCGGCCTCGTCGGCCTCGAAGCCCTCCGCCACCAGGTGCGGGCCGTGGCCTTCGACGTTGGCGGGATCTCCGAATGGTTGAAGCCGGGCATCAACGGCGTTCTGGCACCAGGAAATCCACCAACCGTACAGGGGTTGGCAGACGCGATCGTCGACGGCTTGCACGCGGGAGAAACGCGCGCTGTCGATGATGAACAGGTCGAGCGGCTATCGGCACACTTCTCCGTCGATGCCCATCTCCGCCGGCTGCTGCGCGTGTTCGAAGACGTCGTTCAATGAGTCTTCGCATCCTCATAGCGACGCACGCTCCGTCCGACAGGCGAACGGCTGTGTACCGTTCCGTGTCGGACAGGGCGAGCCACCTCCGCAGCGTCGGCTGCGAGGTCGACGTTCTCACGCGCGACGACCTCGCGCGCCCGGCCTGGACCCGGCTCGATCCACTACTGCTCCCGATCCTGCTTGCCGCGCGG
>DASTDR010000300.1:0-4457 GCA_035710265.1 Gemmatimonadales bacterium
CGGGTAGTGGCATAGGGCATGACTTCCACCCGGCGCGGCGGCGTGATCTGCTCGATGCCGATCAGGTCCGGAAAGCGGGAGACGAACCCGCTGCCGTTCTTGGGCGTGAACACGATGTAGTCGAATTCGTTGCGGCGCGCGATGTCACGGCGGAAGTTGATGCCCCAGACGTAGCGGCTCTGTTTCACGAACCGCAGCTGCGAGTACGGAATGCGCAGCTCGGCCACCCAGCCCAGCGCGTCACGGGTCACCTTCCCCTCCCACACGCCGTCCCAGCTGTTGTCATCCCAATCGTCATTGAACAACGTGCCGTCGGAGAGCGTACCGGCGGCGCTGATGCCGAAGTAGAAACCGCTGCGCTTGTCGTGATACGGATCGATGAAGACCTGGAAGTGGTCCGAGCTCGTGTTCTCGTCACGCCGCGCCAGGCGCGCGACGATCGAATCGGGATGGGAGTCGTACAACCGCGCGCCGATATAAAGCGCCGCGTCGTCGTAGGCGATATACACCACCGTGCTCTCGCTCGGCACCGCGCCTTCGTTCGGATCGCGCTGGGTGAAGCCCGTGATCCGTTCGGCGGTCTGCCACAGCGATTCGCGCAATACACCGTCGATGGCAATGGATTGGCCGCCATTGAGACGAATGGCACGCAGGGTCTGCGGCGCGACGGGCGCGGGCGGAGGAGAATCGACTGCGACGGCAAATGGGTGCGCCCCTGCAAGGGCGACCAGCAACTGGATCGTCGTCATCATGTGCGTCCGGGAGTTGAAGGTGACGGTGAACCCCGGTCGCGAACGCTGACGGCGAGCGCGCGGCGGTTAACGTTCCATATGACAGGAGCTGGCGAAAAAAGGTTGCAAGCGAAGGGTCAGGAACTAATGGGGAAGGGATCTGGCACCGGGGATTAACCCAGCTTCGCGCGCCGCACCACCCCTTTCACCACGACCGACAACCCCCGCGCGATCTCCTTGCTCGCCTCCAGGACCTCCTCGTGCGAGAGCGGCTGCGCCGTGATCCCTGCCCCAGGGTTGGTAATAGAGGAAAAGCCCAGGCACCGGATCCCTCGGGAGCGCGCCACCAGCACTTCCGGGACGGTCGACATACCGACCGCGTCGGCGCCGAGCTTCTCGAGCATCCGGACCTCGCTGGGGGTCTCGTACGAGGGGCCCAACAGTCCTGCGTAGACCCCTTCCTCGAGCCGGATCCCTGCGTCGCGCGCGACGGCGCGCGCGAGCTTTCGGAGCTCGCCGTCGTAGGGCTCATGCATGATCGGGAAGCGCTGCTCGCCGGGTTGCGGCTGGCCGATGAGGGGATTGCGCCACATCAGGTTGATGTGATCGGCGATCAGCATCAGGGTTCCACCGGGGAATGTCCGCCGCACTCCACCTGCGGCATTGGTCACGATCAGAATCCCGACGCCCAGCTCGGCGAAGACCCTGGTGGGTAATCCCGCGACCTCGGCGGGATGCCCTTCGTACAAATGAAAGCGGCCGGCCTGCACGATGACTGGAACGCCCTCGAGCGTGCCGGCGACCAGCTCGCCCTTGTGGCCCGCCACGCCCGGCTCGGGAAAATTTGGGATTTGGGAATAGGGAATATGGATTGGGGAAACAACTTCGTCCGCGAGAAAACCGAGACCGGAACCGAGAACTATCGCGACACGAGGTTTGAGCTGGCCCAAACGCTCCGCGACCGCCTTGGTGGCCGCCGCGACCGCTCCCTGCTCCCTGCTCCCTGCTCCCATTAGAGCAGGATGCCGGCCAGCGTCGCGGACAGGAAGTTCGCCAGCGTGCCCGCGATCATGGCGCGAAATCCCAGCCGCGCCAGGTCGTGCTTGCGCTCGGGTGCGAGCGCGCCGATCCCGCCGATCTGAATTCCCACCGAGCTGAGGTTCGCGAACCCGCACAGCGCAAACGTGGCGATCGTGAACGAGACCGGGTGCAGCGACGGCTTCAGCGGGCCCAGGTGCGCGTAGGCGATGAACTCGTTGATCACCATTCGCTCGCCCAGGAGGGCACCAACCTGTCCGCTGTCTTGCCAGGGCACGCCCATGATCCAGGCGATCGGTCGGAAGACCCAGCCCAGCACGGTCTGCAGGCTCTCCGGGAACCACGGCAGCGCACCGTGAATCCATCCGAACAGGCCGTTGATGAGCGCGATCAGCGCAATGAACGAGATCAGCATGGCGATCACGTTCAGCATCAGGTGCAAGCCCTCACTCGTGCCGCGCGCCGCCGCGTCGAGCACGTTCACGTCGGTGCGCGGGATGTCCACCTTCACACCGCCAAGCGTCTCGGGCACCTCGGTCTCGGGCTCGAGAATCTTGGCCATCATGATGGTGCCCGGCGCCGTCATGATGACGGCGGTCAGCAGGTGGCGCGCCTCGATGCCGAACGCGATGTACGCCGCCATGATCGAGCCGGAGACGTGGGCCATGCCCGCGGTCATGACGGTCATCAGCTCCGAGCGCGTCATGCGCGGCAGGAACGGCCGGATCGTGAGCGGCGCTTCCGTCTGCCCCATGAAGATCGACGCAGCCACGTTGAGACTCTCCGCCCCGCTCGCGCCCATGATCTTGTTCATCGCCACCGCCAGCGCTTTCACCACCATCTGCATGATGCCGAGATAGTAGAGAATCGCGAACAGGGCAGAGACGAAAATGATCGCCGGCATGATCTGGAACGCGAACACCACACCCAGATTCGATCGCTGCTTCCCGATTTCGCCGAAGACGAACTCTGATCCGGCGTACGAGAAGTTCAGAATCGTCGTGACGAACGCGCCCAGTCCCTTGAAAATCTCTTGACCGATTGGCACGCGCAGCACGAAGATCGCGAACAGCAGCTGGAGCCCGACTCCCCACGCGACGACCCGCCAGCTGATCGCGCGCCGATTCCGGGAAAACGCGACCGCGATGCCCAGGATCACCAGCAGGCCGAAGATCCCCGTGAGTCGCGAGCCGAGCGATCGGCCGGGGACGGCCTGCTCCGTGTCGGGTGTCGGAGTCTGCTGTGTGAGTGGAGCTGGAGGAGCGGGCTGCGCTTTGGCGGTGTCCTGCGCCGGCGTTTGCGCGGAGACTCTGGTGACGGACTTCCAGAGCAGTTGCGGCACCATGATGACCGTCAGCATGGCCACGAACGAGATCGCAAACGCCCACACCAGTCGGCGCCAGGGCATCACGTCCCCCCCCCTCCCCCTTCGAGTTCACTCTGCACGCGGGACACGAGCGCCACCTTCTCGAACTCCGGCAGGAAGGCGCTCTCACACGCATTCAGGACGACACGCGCCAGTTCGTCGGGCGAGAGCCCGAGCACCGCGTGCGCCTGGAAGTACTCGTCAGTCAGGGTGATGCCGTCGGTCAGCGGGCCGTCGGTGTTCAGCGTGACGACGACGCCCTGCTGGAGATAGCGCTTGAAGGGGTGTTCCGCCACCGACGAGACGACGTGCGTGTGGACGTTGCTCGTCAGGCACATCTCGAGCGGAATCTTGCGGGCGATCACCTCTTCGAGCAGTGCGGGATCCTCGCGCAAGCGCGTGCCGTGGCCGATGCGCTGCGCTCCTACGTCGTGCAGCGCCTGATGGATCGAGTGCGGTCCGTCTCCTTCGCCGGCATGACAGGTGCAGGCCATGCCGTGCGCTGCCGCGTACTCGAAGGCGGCGCGATGATCGCGCGCGGGATGGCCTCGTTCCGCGCCCGCCAGATCGAACGCGGTGACACCTGCCGCACGATACTCCGCCGCCACCTCCGCCAATTCGAGCGACTCGCTCGGCGGCTTGGTGCGCATGGCACAGACGATCAGGCCGACCCTGGTTCCGGTCTCGGCCGACGCGCGCCGGATGCCGGCGAGCGGCGCTTCGATCGCCTGCGCCAGTGTGAGCGCCGGCCGGTGCAGGAGCGGCGAGTAGCGCACCTCGACGTAGCGCACATTTTCCGCGGCCTTGTCGATCACGAACTCGTAGGCCACGCGCTCCAGCGCCGCGGCGTTTTGCAGGACCGAAAGCGTGATCGAGTACTTCTCGAGGTATTCCTCGAGGCTCTTGGCATCGCGGACCAGCATGGCCCTGGCGAGCCCGTCAGGCGTGTCGGCGGGCAGACGGACGCCCTGCTGGCGCGCGAGCTCGAGCATGGTCGCGGGGCGCAGCGCGCCGTCGAGATGCACGTGCAGCTCGGCTTTGGGCCAGCGCCGCAGCGCTTCCTTGTTCAGCCGGGGCTTGCCCTCGCGCCGGGCCGACACCACGACGCGGAACACCGCGCCCGCTTCGCCGACCGGATCGCCTTCGTCGATCGGCCGGCCGGCGGCGTCGGTGACGTAGGCACCGCCCGCGCTCCCGAGCAGCTGGGCGAGTCCGTCGTCCGCCTGAGCGACCGCGTCCCGAACCCGGGCACCGCGGGGCACATCGACTGCTTTGTCGTTGATGAAAACGCGCATCAGCGACCGGCGGGATGGAACCGCGGC
>DASTDR010000301.1:0-4431 GCA_035710265.1 Gemmatimonadales bacterium
GGTGTGGCCGCGGGAGATCGAGGAGGTCATCTCCGCCCACCCCGCCGTGCTCGAAGTGGGCGTCGCCGGAATCCCCGACGAGCTCAAGGGCGAGGTGGCCAAGGCCTGGGTGGTGCTCAAGCACGGTCAGTCGGCAAGCGAGGACGAGATCCGCGCGTTCTGCCGCGAGCGTCTCGCCCCTTACAAGGTGCCGGCGAAGGTGGACTTCCGCAAGGAGCTGCCGAAGACGATGGTCGGCAAAGTCTTGCGGCGCGTCCTGGCTGCGGAAGGGGACGCTGCGCGACACTACTAGAGGCAGGTCGCGACGTCCACGAGTCCGCGATGATCGGCTCGCGCGGCAAGTAGTAGCGGATCGTCACATCGAACCGGCTTGCCATTCTCTAGCGTAGGCGGCCAAGAAACGCGCGCATCTCGCGGAGCACGTCCGCCTCATTCGACAGGAACACGTAGTGATTCGCGTCCGGCAGTTGTACGACTCGTGCGCTGGGGATGCTGTCCTCAATCTGCTTTGCCTGCCGCGCGAGGACGGCCTGCAATCCCGCGACCTGCTGGCGGACTTTCGGATCGGTGCTGCTATTCGCCCATCGGCCCGGGTTCTGGCCACTCACGAGAAACAGCGCCGGGGTTCGAATCTCAACGAACTTCGTCATGGTGATTAGCAAGCTCCGGCCGCCCGGAAACACCCGCTCCGCCCCGACTCCACCTTGCTCCGTAACCAAACGCTTTTGACGAAGTTCTGCCTCCGGGTACGTGAATCCCAGCAGCCGGGTGTAGTACTGGCGCAGCCCATCGAAGGTGGCCAGATCGTCGTCGGTCGGCGGCGGACGCTGGGGAAAACCAACCGCCTGGATGTCTTCGAACGTCGGGATCTTGCCGTTGTCGAACGCGTACTGGTACGCCGCATCGAGGTATACCAGCGCGGCGACGCGATCCGGGCGCCGCGTGCCGATCGAGCTCAACTCCTGCCCGGCGATCGAACTGCCGGCGAGTACCGGCTTCTCCAGCTTGAGCGCATCAAGCACGGCGAGCACATCGTCGCCGAACGTATCGGCGCCCGAGGTGACCGGCGCAAAGGTCGACTCGCCGAAGCCGCGGCGCGTGATGCCATAGACATGAAAGTCGCCCGTGAGCTTGGGCGCGAAGTCGTCGAAGACGTGCGCCGTGTCGCCCCCAGCGGCCAGCAGGACCAGTGGCCGGCCCGCACCGCCCCAATCAAGCACTTCGAGCCGCACGTTCTGCGCGACGTCGATGAATCGGCGCACGTGGGAAGAGGGGTCCTTCCACGATGCGGGCTGTGGCGACTGGAACGGCACAGCCAGCGCCATGATCAGAATGGACGTCGCAGTCTTCATCGTCAGCTCCTTACGGCGCCTTGCGAACGGTCACGTCACCGTTGACAGTTTCGATGTGCACGAGGTGGCGGGCGTTGCCGGCGGTGCCGGTGCCATAGATGTGGCGCCGGCGATCGCCCGTCGCGTATTCCCAGT
This sequence comes from Gemmatimonadales bacterium, assembly GCA_035710265.1. Taxonomy (GTDB): domain Bacteria; phylum Gemmatimonadota; class Gemmatimonadetes; order Gemmatimonadales; family GWC2-71-9; genus 20CM-2-65-7. Next base: position 1,488 of record DASTDR010000301.1, read on the forward strand.
CGGTCCGCCGGATCTGCAGCGGGAAATCCGAGTGGATCTCATAGTTCTGCCGGCTGTTGCGTGTGTAGGCCAGGGTGATGTCGAAGCGCATGCCGAGCGACTCGGGCACCGTAAGCGTGATATCGCCGCCAACCGATACCAGCCTCACATGCCGATCGCCGCGGTCGGGATCGCCCACCATCGTCGCTATGACGCCCCCCCCAGGAGTCGTCGCCTCGATCCAGCCGTCAACCGAGTCGAGACGGATCTCGCCGCCAGTCGTGGTCGCTCTCACATAGCCGGCCGCTTGCTGAATGTGGATGGCGCCGCCCGTCGTCGTCACGATCGCCCCGGCCATCGCTTCGGCAACGTCGATCGCGCCGCCCGTCGTCGTGATGCGCAGCTCGCCCGGCGGCCCTGGCGCGGCTCCGCCGTTTCGCCGCGCGGTGCGCGACACGACGCTGCCGCCCATGGACACGCTGTTGACGTGGCCGGCGACGTCTTCCAGTGTGACGCTGCCGCCCATGGTTACGACCTTACCGTCGAGCCGAGAGTTCGACACGTGGATGTCGCCACCTCTCGTCGTCAGGTTGAGCCCGCCACTCAGCCCCGTCAGCGTCAGGTTGCCGCCCTTCGTTTCTCCATCAATCTGACCCTCGACGTTTTCCACGCGCAGGTTGCCGACCATTGACGTGATATGCACGTCGAATCGCCTGGGCACGACGATGGTGAGCCGTGCCGGGTTGCCGGTGAGGAATCGCGTCTCCCCTGCTCCCTTCGAGACGATCTGGACGCCACGGCTGGTCGGCCGCGTCGTGACGACGCCGTCACTGGCACCCTGATCGCCCGGAATTGCCTGCACCCGCACCCATGCGTCGTCGGAGCCGGTGATGGTCACGTCGGCACGGGTATCGAGCCTCAATTCGAGGGCCTGGCCCGGCGACACCCTGATTTCGTCCGTGAACGTTTTCCCTTGCGCTGAGAGCGACAAACCCGCCGCGAGGATGACGCCGGCGGTTCGCGCGATGGTGTCCGTCATGTGCTGAGTCCTCACTGGAGGTAGCCGCTCGCCCTGACCAGCAATGCGGCGTGCTCCTCGGGGTCGAGCATCGACACGGCGCTCCGCAGCCGCTGCGGGTCCACGCGTCCCTTGACCAGGTAGTCAATCGCCTGAAGGCGCATAGGCACTGAATCGGATGTCGTCAGCACCGTCAGCAACGCCGATTGAATTTCGGGGTCGGCCTTGTGAGGCGCCAGCGCCGCGAGCGCGCGCAGGCGGACCTCTGCGCTCGGGTCGTCGAGCATGGCGATCAGCAGCGCGTCCATCACCGCGCGGTCGGCGACGCCCTCCGCGTAGGAAATGGCCTTGAGTCGAGACCCGATGGGCGACGGGTTGACCACGGCCTGTACGACCAGCTGCCGGATCAACGGATCGGCCCGATGCGCCGTCAACTCGAGGTGCCTGCTGACGTCGAAACTCACTGCCACCTGCTCGGCATCGACGGAGCGAAAGGCGACGTTGGTGAACACATAAGGCGAGTTCTCGACGTCGGCCAGAGTGAGACTGCCGAGCGCCGCCTGCTTGATGAGGCCCGTGAGTGCTTCCCCGTCTTCACCGCGTGCCGCGCCGGCCCAGAAGCGCCCCACGACCATGCCGACGCCCACAAGGAGGACGGCCGCGGCGGCAAGGAGGGCGGTCCCCACGCCCCGCGGCCGCTGGCCTGCGGCCTGGCGCCGCTCCTGCAACGCGTGAAGCTGCCGCAGCACCGAGCGGCGCACGCCGTCGCCCTCCGCCGCCGTCAGCCTCGAGACCGGTGGAGCTACGCGCAGTTCCGCGTCGAGCAGGACGAGGCTGTTGCATGCCTCACACGACCGCGCATGCCGAAGAAACGCCTCGTGTTCGAGCGCCGTCATCTCGCCGGCCAGAAACTGCTCGGACCACCGCTGGCATCGATCGACCGTCATGGCACCTGCCTCGCTTCCGTCAACTCCTGCCGGAGCCTGCGCAGGCTCCTGAACAACATGTTCTTCACCATGGCCTCGCTGCAGCGGAGCACCGCCGCGATCTCGGCAATCGACATCCCCTCGACGTAGCGCAGCGACACGGTCACGCGGTAGCGCCGGTTCAGCCGGTCCAGCCGCGCCGCCAACCGCCTCCCGCACTCGTCCGACAGCAGCCGGGCCTCCTGGCTCGGCGCGGCGTCAGGCAAGTGGACTTCCTCGGGATCCACGAACTGGCGCCGGTGGCGGTTTCGACGCGCCCAGTCAATCCCCTCGCGGCGCGCGATGCGGGCGATCCAGGAACGAAAGCTGGCTTCGTCGCGGAGCGAATCGAGGTGCTCGAAGGCCTTCATGAACGCGTTCTGACTGATATCGAGCGCGTCGTCGCGATCGCGCGCGCAGGCATACGCCACGGTGAAGACGAGCCCTTGGTAGCGCGTCATGAGCGCGTCAAATGCCGTCAGGTCGCCCGACCGGCTGCGCTGGATGAGGGCGGCGTCGCTGACGTCCACGGTCCTGCGGTTAAGACGGGCGAAGTGCCAAAAGGTGAGCACTCGGCTGCCACGCCGCGTGTTGACAGGTGACTGCTGGATCGTTGTCGATTGATGATTGTTGATTGGCGACTGGCCAGGCAATCACCAGTCTCGAATCACAAATCATCAACGAATCAAAGACCAACAATCGCTAATCATAAATGGGAGCAGCGCTCTATCTGACGCCGCCCGCCGTCGATCCCACTGACACGACATCGACGCCTGCTTCGACCAGGGAGTGCCGGATTCGCTTCGCGAGATTGGCTGCCCCTGGAGTGTCCCCGTGCACACAGATCGTGTCGGCCTCGACTCGCACCTGCGACCCGTCGATCGCCGTTATGGCCTGCCGGGTGACCATCGATACGACCCGGCTCACGACCTCGTTCGGAGTCTCCACGATCGCGCCCGGCTGGCTGCGTGGCACAAGCGCA
>DASTDR010000302.1:0-6055 GCA_035710265.1 Gemmatimonadales bacterium
AGGTGACTGCGATCCTCATGGTGTCCTCCAGTGCGAAAGGAACGCGATTCGAAGAGCGAAACGATTCGGCGCACATGTGAGGCGGGGCATTGGGTCGACGGTGGATGTCGGCTCGGCCCTGCAGGGGACCGCGTGGACCCCGGCCGTGAGCGCGTCTGCAAGCATGGGTGGATCGGGGAGGGCTGAATCTACCGGCGGTGCTTTTACACGCTAGTCGACCGTTCAGGCGACTCCTTAATTCGTCCTTCCTCATGACACCATAGTCGTATTCATGACACCATAGTCGTATTCCCCGGCCGTAGCTGCGCCACCTACACTTCCGGCGTCGAGCAGCCGCACCCATCCAACACGTGCGCTTAGGAGCGCCCATGTCCTTTCGGACACTCGTTGTCGTGTCGCTCGCCGCTCTCCTTGTCGTGCCCGCGCTCGCCATCGCGCAGGACCGTCCGGCGGATAACGCCCAGCTGGTGCGTGACAAGCTCCAGGCCGACAAGAAACTCGCGGTGGCGCAGGGATTGGCGCTCACGCAGGCCGAGTCTACGGCATTCTGGCCGGTCTATGACCGCTACCAGACCGACCAGGGGCGCGTCATGGACCGGTTGCTCCAGGTGATCGGCGACTACGCTGGCGCCTACGAAAACATGACCGACTCGACCGCCCGGCGGCTGCTCGAATCGACCATGGGGGTCTACCGCGACCGCCAGGCACTGATGGAATCGTATCTGCCCAAGTTCCGCGCCGTGCTGCCCGAGCGGAAAGTGGCCCGCTACTACCAGATCGAGCAGAAGATCCGCGCGATGCTCGACTACGAGATCGCGTCCCAGATCCCGCTGATTCGGTAGGCGGATGACGACCGGTGAGCTGACGCTTTCGGCCCAGGCTCGGCGGGCCTTCCTCAAGCCATCGATCAACTGGCTCCTCGCGTTCATTCCGGTCACGGTGGTGCTCGAAAAGGCTCATGCGGCGCCGCCCCTCATTTTCTTTTCCGCCGCCCTCGCCATCATCCCGGTCGCCGCGCTGATCGTCCACGCCACCGAACAGATCTCGACGCGCACGGGCGACGCGGTGGGCGGGCTGCTGAACGCGACGTTCGGCAACGCGCCGGAGCTGATCATTGCCACGGTCGCACTGCGGGCGGGGCTCATGGACCTGGTCCGCGCCTCGATCATCGGCGCGATCCTCGCGAACCTGTTGCTCGCGCTCGGCGTCTCCATGCTGCTCGGCGGCATCCGCCATCACGACCAGCGGTACAACGCCGATGCCTCGCGGGTCTACAGCTCGATGATGTTGCTCGCGGTGATCGCGCTGATCGTGCCCGGGGCGCTGGAGGGGGCGTTCTTCGACGAGAAGTTCACCCCGCAGATCCAGGGTCTGAACACCGCGTTGGCGGTGCTGCTCCTGATTGCTTATGCGCTGTATCTGGTGTTCATGCTGAAAACGCACCCGGAGGTCTTCAAGAGCGCCGAGGGAAAAAAGGCCGAGCACCATGAGGGTCCGGTGTGGGGGCTGCCCCGCGCGATCGGAAGTCTGGTGGGCGCGTCCGTGCTCGCGGCTTGGATGAGCGAAATCCTCGTGGGCGCGGCGGAGGGCACGGGGAAAGCCCTGGGCATGTCGCAGGCGTTCATCGGCCTCGTGCTCGTCGCCGTCGTGGGCGGCGCCGCGGAGAGTCTGTCCGCGATCGCGGCCGGCCGGAAGAACAAAATGGATCTGTCGATCGGCATCGCGCTCGGGAGTTCGATTCAAATCGCGCTGTTCGTCGCACCGGTGCTGGTGCTGCTGAGCTGGCTGATCGCGCCGCAACCGCTCACCCTGGCATTCCATCGCGCCGAGATCGGCGCGCTCTTCCTCACGGTGCTGATCGGCACGGTGGTGGCGGGCGACGGACGCGCGAACTGGTATCGGGGAGTCCAGTTGATCGTCGTCTACCTCGCGATCGCGCTGCTGTCCTACTTTGTGCCGCAGACCGGCTGATGGAACGCGCCGCGCTGAACCTGCATGAGCCAGCGAGGTCCGCGGCCGGCGGCGAAAGCCGGCGCGCGCTCGAGCCGGGCGAGCGCATTGCAGAAGCGCTGTTTGGCCTGATCATGGTGCTGACCTTCACCGGCTCGCTCAGTGTGGCGGACGCCGGACGCGAGGATGTCCGCGCGATGTTGATCGGCGCCCTCGGGTGCAATATCGCCTGGGGCATCATCGACGGAATCCTCTATCTCATGGATTGCCTGAGCGAACGGGGACGGGACCTTCGCGCGCTGCAGGCCGCGCGCAATGCGGCCTCCCCTGAGGAGGCCCACCGCGTGATTGCCGGGGCGCTGCCGCCGATGGTGGCGGCCATGCTCGGTCCCGCCGAATATGAGATGGTCCGCCAGAAACTGCGGATGGTCGATGAGCCGCCGCGGCGCCCCTGGTTGTCCAAGGCCGACTGGCTCGGTGGGCTCGGCGTGTTCCTGTGGGTGTTCGTAATCACGTTCCCGGTGTCGATCCCGTTCATCTTCATGGCCGACGTCGGGCGAGCGATGCGGGTATCGAATGGGATCGCGTTGGGGCTGCTGGTGGTCATGGGCTATGCGTATGGGCGGATCACGAACTTCCACCCGTGGCTGGCCAGCCTGGCGATGGTCGTACTCGGCGTCGCGCTGGTCGCCGCCACGATCGCACTCGGCGGATGAGCGTCATCTCCGAGGTCGATCGGATCACGGACGCTGTCGCGAGCCGCCAGTCCACGGTCCTGCGGCTGCTCGTGGCGGGCGCCTGCTTCGTCATCATCGTGGGTGGGCTCAAGATTGCCGCCCCGATCGTCACGGTGATCCTGCTGGGACTGCTCGTCGCCCAGAGTCTGAGCAACGTGCCGACGTGGCTCATGAAGAAGGGATTGAAGCCCGGGCTCAGCGTGCTCGTGTCGATTCTCTTCGTCCTGGTCGGCGGGCTGGTGCTCGTGGGGTTGTTCAGCATCTCGACCGCCCGCCTCGCGGACAATTTGCCGGCGTACCAGACCCGGTTGTCGGCACTGCGGGACAATGTGATGGTGTTTCTCGGGGGACGCGGCATCGATGTGTCCCAGATTGCGGCGTTTCAGCCGCTCGATCCCAACCGCGCCCTGGCCGCCGCGCGCGTCTTTCTGGGAGGCCTCGCCTCCGCGCTCGGCACGTCGGTCCTGATCATCCTCATTGCCGCCGTGGTCCTGTACGAGATCACGCAGGTGCGCGTGCTCCGGCAGAAAGGCGAGCAGCCGGCGACGCTGGCGGCGCGGTTCGACGAGGTGACCGGAGAATCGCGCCAGTATATCGCGTTGACCGGCCTCGCCGGTCTCATTCAGGCGGTCGTGAATCTCGGAATTCTGCTCGTCGCCGGCGTCGATGCGCCTATCACCTGGGCGGTGCTCTTCTTCTTTCTCAATTTCATCCCCGGGGTCGGCTTTCTGATCGCGCTGGTGCCACCGGCGCTGCTCGCGCTGCTCGAGACGGGGTGGCAAAGCGCGCTGATCGTCGTCCTGGGCTGGTGGTTCGTGAATCTGATCGGCGACAATGTGATCAAGCCGCGCTTCTTCGTGAAGGGACTCGACATCTCGTTCACGAACATCGTGTTCTCGGTCGTGTTCTGGAGCTTCGTCCTGGGACCCGCCGGCGCGATTCTCGCGCTGCCGATCGCGCTCTCGTTGCGCCGCGTAGCCGCGTCGTTGCCCGGATCGGCGAGCGCCTAGCCGTCCGTCCGGTCCTACATCAGGATCCCGAAGAGCAGCTTCGCGACTTCTCCGATGGGCATCATGGTCAACGCCAGGGGGGCGATCGGGGCGAGCGTCGCGCCGGCCAACTGCATCACCGCCTGACGCGTGATCGGGATGATGCGCATCTGCTTCACGAAGCCGTAGGCGTTCCCGAGGTCCGCCAGCGACTGAATGTCTGGGGTGCCGAGTAGCGGTTCCCGCGGCGGCGCGTCGGTGTGCACCCATTTCTCGTCGAACTCGCGCGCGTAGCGTGCGGCGAGCGGCCCATAGTCGCGCTCGCCCTGGCGGGACGCGTGCGCGAGCTGCGCGGAGAAGAACAGGAACGGCGATAGAAACAACAGCAACACCCACACGGTCGCCGCGATGATGAGGAACTTGAAGTCGAGCAGCGCGGCCCCCTGCAGGAAGATCCGACTGGCAATCCAACCCGAGATGAATGCGCCGTGCGCGACGCCCAGCACGGAAAACGCCGCAATGGCGCCGCCGAGGAACCCCAATCCGCCGAGGCGGTCCGGATGCGTGGGGACGAGACGCAGATTGATTCGCGAGACCTGCCACAGAAAGCGCGCCCAGATGAACAGCCGGTAATACCATCGGAGCAGCAGAAACTGCGTGAGCGGCAGCGTGAACGCGACATACCAGTAGCCGGCCGGAGAAAGCGTCCGGCCATCCCCCGTCGGCGTGGCATACCAGGTGGCCACATCGAGTGCCGAATACTGGCGCCACACCAATGCCAGCCACACATACACGAGCGCGATCATCGCCAGCTCCGCGACGACGGAATTGCGCAGTCGCATCGCCGAGGCGAGCGCGGCCTCGAACTGCGGCCGGGCCTGCGCGGGAATCAGCCCGCGCTGCAGGAACTGACTTGCGACGGGACGCAAACGCTGATGGACGATGAGCTCCGCGCCGACCAGCAGCGGCAGGAACAACAGGATGCGAGCCTGCGCCTCGATGTCGTACAGGAATGGGACCACGACCTTCGTTCCCAGCGCGAGCCCCTGGATGGTGGTGAGGATCAGGAGCGGCACCCAGTTGAGCGCCACCACGGCGATCACGCGCTGCGTCATGAGCTCGAGCGCATCGCCGGCGAGATGCGCCTTGCGGAACAGCTGGAACAGCGGCCCACCGAGCACTACCGAGAAGTCCTGCGGATCGGCGGCGACGGCTCTAACGCCCATTGCGACTCCTTGTCCGAGCTCCGAGACAGACCGCCAATAGGCCCGCGCTCACTTCGCGCATGACCTTCCGCATCTCCGGATAGGGCGGATGAAACGGCGTCGAGGCGTGGCTCCGGCCCCATTCGACGGTGAGCGGAATGATCTTGCCCTGCTTTGGATTGACGAAGTGCCGGCTGTACGAGTAATCATCCGTCGACCCCGCCGTCGGATACAGGCCGACGCTCGGCTTGACCACGTACTTGCGCCCGCGCACCAGCTTGATCGCCGCGGCCATGCGGCGGGCGACCTCCAGCGCGGTCGTCCGGTCGCGCGGGGGGAAGTACTCGCGATACACGTCGTCGAACAACCGGCCGCGTTTGCCGTCGTAGGCCCGGTTTTGGAAGTTCATCGTGGGATCGCTCGACTGCGTGTCATCGCTGCCCCAGCTGTGGAGGATGGACTCGCCGTAACTATGCAAGTCCACCAGGTAGCGAATGTTCGGGAAGCGGTCGAGCAGCCAGATCACGTTCTTGGTCTCCGGCTCGGACGCGGCCCGCGGGCCGATATAACATTCGTAATCTCCGGGGCTGGTCGAGCCGGTCTCGACGCCCGGAGCGAAGTGGCGCTTGAAATGCCAGAGGAAGGGAAAATTCCGGTTGATGTCCACGCCGACCGAGCGCGGGCGGCCGCGGGGCCCCGGCCGGCGGTTCTTCCGCCACATCGCGGAGCGCTCCATGCTGAATTTGCGGCCGTCGGGGTTCACCTGGGGCAGCACGATGATGTCCATCGTCTCCACGAGCCTGCGAACCTGGGCCGCCGTGATGGTCCGCCGGCCCAGCCGGAAGCCGTGCCGGTCCCGGTACGCGCGCAGCAACCGAATCGCGAAGTAGACGAGAATGTCGGGGCTGCCCCACTCGCGTCCGTGCACCCCGCCGAGAAAACAGACGGCGGGTCTCGATTTGCCGTTGCCGGCGCCGATGCGGAACGCATGGACGCGGCGCTTTTCCCAGGTGAGGTGGGGCAGGGGGATGCGCTCGAAATATCCGGCGTGATTCTGCTCGCCCAGCACGAGGGCCTTTTCGACTTCGTCGGTGGTGAGATAGCCGCCTCCCCAGACGACGTCGCCGTAGCGACCTTCCTGCACCCGGCGCGCGACGGCCTGGCGGCCTTGCCG
>DASTDR010000303.1:0-13608 GCA_035710265.1 Gemmatimonadales bacterium
GAGGATCAGGATGACGGCCAGGATGATGAGGCCCAGCTGTGCAGGGGGCCGCTGCACGGCTGCCGGTGGCGGGGGCACGACCGCCGGACTGGACAACGTGACGCCGAACTCGCCGGCGAATGCGTGCGCGATGAGATTCACGCCGATCGAGAGGCCCTGCGCGTAGTCCTCACGCCCCAGCGCGGGGATCATGGCATCGCGAATTCGGCCGACGCGCGCATCGGTGAGAAATCCTTCCGCGCCTCGCCCCGTCGAGATGAAGACCTGCCCCGTGCCACGCTGGTGATTTCGCATCGGGACGAGCAGGACGACGACACCCAGGTTTTTCGCCGAATCGCCGGCTTCGCCGGCCGCGCCCACGCCCCACTGGCGGCCGATCTGGAGTGCGACGTCGCTCGCGGCCCGGTCGCCGATGTCGGGCAGCGTGACCACCGCGATCTCGCCGCGGGTCTTCCCGCGGACTTCAGCGATGACCGCATCCATGTGGCGGATGGACTGGGAGTCCAGGATTGCCGCAAAGTCGTTCACGTACCCGCGCGGGGGCGGGAGCGTGACCTGTTGCAGCGCGAGCAGTAGGTGAATCACCCCGCGTGGCGCCTCAGCAGCTCGTCGAAGGCTTGCGGGGCGATATCTGGTCCAGCTTCGGGTAGTTTTCGCTGCACGCGTCTATTAGACGCCTGGGAAAGAAACTCGTCAAGCAGTCCCGCGTAGCTTTCTCGCATGGACGTACTGGCAATCGTGGTCCTGCTGCTCGGGATCGTCGGAGGTCTGATTCTGGTGCCGCTCGGCCTTCCCGGCCTGTGGGTGATGGTTGGCGGCATCCTGATTTACGGATGGCTCACCGACTTTCGCTCACTCAGTCTCGCCATGCTTGTGATCGTGCTCGTACTGGCGCTCGTGGGCGAAATCATCGAGAGCTGGCTCGGGTTCCGATTCGCGAGGCGCTACGGCGGCTCGAGGCGGTCCGGCTGGGGCGCGCTCGTCGGCGGCATCGCGGGCGCCATCATCGGCGTGCCAATCCCGGTGATTGGCAGTGTCGTTGGCGCCTTCCTCGGGTCCTTCATCGGCGCGGCGCTGTTCGAATACAGCGCATCACGCCAGCTCGACGTGGCGACCCGCGCCGGCTGGGGATCGGTCGTGGGGCGCGCCGCCGCGGCAGCGGTCAAGATCGGTTTGGGCGTGGTCATCGCCGTCATTGCCGCGTTCGCGGCGCTAACTTGAACGCATGAAACCATTTCTTCTACTCGCGCTACTCCAGGCCGCGCAGCCCGCGCCGCCGGCCTCAGCACCGACCAACGCCTGGTCTGCAGATCCGGCCCACAGCGCCGTTGGCTTCCGCGTTCGCCACCTCGGCATCGCATGGGTGAACGGCACGTTCAAGCAATGGACCGCCGATGTGAAGTACGATCCCGCCAATCCTGAAGCCGCCACTGTCGTCGCGCGGATTCAAACCGCGAGCATCGATACCGACAACGAGCGGCGCGATAACGATCTGCGCTCGAGCAATTACCTCGCCGCCGACAGCTTCCCCGAAATCACGTTCACGAGCAAAAAGGTCGAGCGCGCCGGAGAGGGTCGGCTGCGGATCACGGGCGATCTGACGATCCGGGGTGTGACGCGTTCTGTGGTGCTGGATACCGAAGTCGGCGGGGTGCTCAGCACCTCGCGGGGGCGGCGCACCGCGTTTACGGCTTCGACTACCATCAAGCGTCAGGACTATGGCGTCACGCTGAACAATCTGATGGAAGGAGCGCAGGTGGTCGGCGACGACGTGCGGATCACGATCGACGTCGAGGCGCGGGAACGCTAGAGCGACCCCCCGAGCCCAAAAGCTCAGGAGGTCGCTCCTAGAGTGACTGCTGGACTACCGCGTAGAAACCGTGGTCGTCCGGTTGGTGAAGCGGCTCGGGAACTGCTTCATGATGCCTTCGCTCAGCATATCGGCCATCTGCAGGGCCTGACGCTGGCTTTCATCGTACGCCGCGATGGAGCCCGCCCAGTCCTTCTTCACATGCGCCGTGGCTTCCTTCAACAGCAGGTCGATGTGCATGTGCAGCCCCGTCTTCAAAGCATCCCGCTGGAAACCGCGCGGGTTGGCCTGGCTCAGGAACGTCGCGATGCTGTCCGCATTCGCTTTCAGCGCGGCGACCGCCTGATTTACCTGCACCGAATCCACCTGACCCACCGGCTGGTGCATCTGACCCTGCGGCACCTGGTGTTGAGCATACGCGCGGTTGGTCGTGTCCTGGCGCACGGGACTGGCCTGGTTCGACGGCAACCGTTGGCTCATCGTGTCGCCGGTCACGCGCGCATTGGGCTGCTTGGCTTTCGTGGTATCACCCTGAATCCGGCCCTGACGGTCGCGCGCGGCTTTGGTCGTGTCGGTCATCCGCTGCGCGACGTTGGGATTCTGAGAGTTGATCTTGCTCGTGTCGGCACGCGTCGAGACGGTGTCGCCGGCCATTCGGTTCGAGATGTAGGTGCTGGCCGTATCGCGCATGGTGTTGCTCATGCCCACTGGCGTGGGTGCTGGGCCTTTTGCCGCGACCAGCGCCTTGCCGGCGAGCTGGATGTGACTGCGCAGCAGCGACGCCAGCTTCGTGCCGTTCTCGTCGCCGTAATACGGCTTGATGGCCTCACCGATCTCGTCCTGATTCCGCAGCAACCGCTGCAGCACCTCGGACGTGTCGGCCAGGCCGGCCGACGCACTGATGATGAAACTGCGTGTGTACACGATATGATCCACCCACAGCTCGCGCATTCGATCGTGGAATGCCATGCGGCTGACGGCGGTCTGGCTCGACCCGCGAGGCGCGGCCGTCGTGGTGCGCTTCGACGCGGTCGTGTCCTGTGTGGGTTTGGACGCGGGCGGGGTTTGGACCGCCAGCGCCGCGATGAGCAATAATGACAACATGGTTTGGCTCCTGGGGGTTCGGGGTTCTGCGCGAAGTGTATTCGCCAGCCGCACCGATGTGGATCGCCCGCAGCGGTGAATGGGGTTAGCCCGTTGGAGGGAATTCAAGTATTCTGGCACGGTGCGAAGCGTCAGCGCGGCGGTGACTCTGCTGGTTCTCCTCAGCGCGCGAGCCAGCGGGCAGAACAGCGGCGTGCGCTGGTGGCAGCCGGTGCTGGTCGTGGGCGCGATCGCGACGGCCAGTCTCGCCGATGGCGCCGTCAACGATTGGATTCAGGACCGGCGCACGCCGCAGAGTGATGACCTGGCGCGCATCTTCCGCTACGGCGGCGAAGCAGAGGTGACGTTCGGAATCAGCGGCGGCATCGTGCTAGCTGGAACGATTGCAGGCGATGAGCAGCTGCAGCGCAGCGGGGGCCGCGTGCTGTTATCGATCGTGACGGCTGGTTTGGCCAGCAGCGCCGTCAAGGTTCTCGCGGGACGCTACCGGCCGGCCGAGACCGACAATCCGTACATCTTCAAACCGTTCTCAGGCCACGACTCCTTCCCGTCCGGCCATGCGACCATGGCCTTCGCGCTCGCGACGTCGCTGTCCAATGAAATCGACAATGGCTGGGCCAGTGCGGCGCTGTACACGTTCGCGACGGGAACGGCCTGGTCGCGCCTGAATGACGAACGGCACTGGCTCTCGGATGTGCTCGCCGGCGCGACGGTGGGCATCACGGCCGCGACCCTCGTGCACCGTCACCCCCCGAAGCTGCTCGCCGAGCCGAGCGGGGCGATGCGCCTGGAGTGGCGGATCGCGTTCTAATCAGCCGCCCGGCGGATACGGATCGCTGCCGTAGGTGAACTCGGTTTCGATCGCCCCGTCGGCGCGATGGATGATGACCTGGCTGGGCTCCTGCCGGCGCGCTTTGGTACGCGCGCGCTCGATCGCTTCGTCCTTGGTCTCGAACGAATCGAATACGCCTTCGTGGTCTCGCTCGCGCGTCACGACCCATTTGCCGTCGCGCATCGTGACGTGATATACCACGCGTGATTTTTGAGTTGAGGTGGCCATCTCCTCGCTACCCCGGAACGGGCCGCGAGGTGCTCTACGGTTTAAGTCTGTGCGGGACGACGACGAGGTCCTGGATCAGTGTGGCCAGGCGGTCGACAAGCTCCTCGAGGTCTCCGGCCTTTTTGGCGGTCATGCGGCGGTACACGGTGCGCGCGGTGGCATAGGTGATGCCGAGCCACACCGGAACCAGCAGCACGGTCAGCGGTCCGAGGTGCAACGCGCCCGCGGCGATGCCGAGCATGGGGCCCATCCCGCCGCCGCCCATTCCACCGCCGATACCCCCGAACACGCCGCCGATCAGGTTCGCGAGGCTTTCCTGCACGGTAATGCGCGTGCGCCCGCCGCGGATCGACACCGTAATCTCGAGACTGCGCCGCACGCCGCTGTTCGAGCCCGGGCGAGCCGCCGACCAGGTGAACGACCGGCCGAATTGCGTGACCTGCCCGGCATCCTGCAAAATTTGCCGGACTTCGTCGACGACGGTTTCGTATTCCTCTTCCGGCAGCTCGCCTTCGACGCTACGCTCGAAATGCAGCCGCGTGGGCCCCGCGATCCAGGGATTCGGCTTGTTGGCGGGGCGTGCGGCAGGATTGGGCGTGGATGGCCGCCGCAGCGAATCGGCCGCGGCGCGCACCAGGTCGGGCGCCACGCCGACTTCGCCGGCCAATGCCTCGACGCTGCCGATCGTCATCGCCCCCGATACGGTCTTGGTGGCTTCCAGCTCGGTCGCGCGCTTGACGATCTCTTCCACCTCGTCCTTGTCGTAGCGGCGGCGCGGGGCTGCCGCGCCCCGGGTGAGCTCGTCGATCAACACGTCCGGTGTGGCCGTCCGTTGGTCATGGCGAATGGCGAGGCCCCGGACCAGCGCCCCTTCGATGCGCGCGCCCACACTCGTCAATCGGGTCCGATGCGACGGGGTCGCCTCGAGGAACCGGCCCGCGCGCACCGCGTCTTCGGTAGGCCAACGGCCCGGGACTTCTCCGACCAGCATTTCGTAAATCACGACGGCGAGGCTGTACACGTCGGTGCGCTCGTCCAACTCCGTCAGACCCGCAGCCTGCTCGGGACTCATGTAGCCGGGTGTGCCCACGGGGAATCCGGTGCGGGTGATGTTGGCCCCGCCGGCGGTGCTCACGGCCTTGGCGATGCCGAAATCCGCGACAATCGGAAGCCCCTGCTGGAAGAGAATGTTCTCCGGCTTGATGTCGCGGTGCAGTACACCCATGCGATGGGCGTAAGAAAGCGCACTGGCGACTGGCTCGGCGATCGCCAACGCCTGATGCTGGGACAGCGTACGCCGCGACGCGCCCTCGAGCTGCTGGCGCAACGAGCCGCCCTCGATGTACGGCATGACGTAATAAAGGAAGCCGGCCGCCTCCCCCGAGTCGTGCAGCGCGAGGATGTGCGGGTGCGTGAGCCGCGCGGCAATCTGGATCTCTTTGAGGAACCGCTCGACGCCGAGGTAGGCCGCGAGCCCGGGCAACAGCACCTTGAGGGCGACGGCGCGGTGGTGCTTCCGGTCGTCGGCGAGATAGACGGTCGCCATGCCGCCGCGTCCGAGGACGCGGCGCAGCGTGTAGCGGTCGGCGAGGGCGGCCTGGAGGTCCGCCGGTACGTCCATGGTGTTGCTGGTGGTCACGCGGAGAATATACGGGCGCGCTGAGCTTTGGTTGCTACGCGGCGGCAGGGCAAATGCCCATCGGGATCACCGCAGCCAGTTCAAGAACAGCGTAATGATCAGCGCGTTGGCGAAGTCGATGAAGAAGGCGCCGACCAGCGGCACCACGAGAAACGCGCGGGGCGCGGGGCCATAGCGCGCGACCAGCGCGCGCATGTTGGCCACGGCATTGGCCGTTGTGCCAAGCACGAACCCCACGAAGCCGCTTGTCGTGACCGCCGAGTCGTAGTCGCGGCCCATGACGCGGAACGTGACGAAGTACGCCGCGAGCGCCACCGCCCCGACTTGCAACACCAGTATCGTGGCGAGGGGCAGCGCCAGCCCCCAAAGCTGCCACAGCTTCAAGTTCATGAGCGCGACGACGAGAAAGAGATTCAGCGCCGTGTTCCCCATGAACTCCATCGCCTTGAGATCGATCTTGAACCAGCGGAATGAATCGTCGAGGTTGCGAATGACCGACGCGACGGCCATCGCACCGATGTAGGCCGGCAGCGTGACTCCCAGCGATTGGATGAAGCGGCTCACGACGCTGCCCAGTCCCATCGCGAGCGCCAGCACGACCATATTGCGGACCAGCGCGGTGTCTTCGGCATCGACGTGCACGAGCAACGGCTCATCCCGGTCGCTCAGCTCGGTCTCCAGCTCCCGGGACGATGCTCCCGCCCGTCCTGCGAGATTGAACCGCCGGATCAGCCGCGTGCCGAGCGGGCCGCCGAGGATGCCGCCGCACACGATGCCGAATGTGGCCGCCGTGATCGCAACGACCGCGGCGCCCTGCATGCCCGCCTCCTCGAACTGCGGCGCGAACGCGAGACCGGTCGCCGGGCCACCGACCAGCGTCACCGATCCGGCGAGCACACCGAGCAGCGGATGCTCGTTGAACGCCCCGGCCACCGACATGCCGAGGAAGTTTTGCACGAAACAGAAGACGATCGAGAGCGCGAGAAAGATGATCACCTGGACGCCGCCGGCGCGCAGCACGGCCACGCTCGCGCCCATGCCGATCGTCGTGAAGAACGCGACGTTGAGCGTGGACTGCATGGCGGTGTCGACCTCGAGGTTGAGCACCCGGTCATGCGCCACGAGCACCAGCACCGCAAACGTGAGCCCGCCCACGACCGCGGAGGGAATGTTGAGTCGATCGAGAATCGCAATGCGCCGCCGCAACGCCAGGCCGAGAAACAGCACCACGGCCGCCAGCGTCAACGTCTGAAGGAGGTCGAGCTTGAGGGTCCCGGGCGTCAGACGCTTACTTCCTGACCGAACGCCTCGGCCTTCGCGTCGTCAAACTCACCCTCCCACCGCGCCATGATCACGGTGGCGAGACAATTGCCGACGAGGTTCACGGTCGTGCGGGCCATGTCCATGATTTCATCGACCCCCAAGATCAGCACGACAGCTTCGAGCGGCAGGTTGAACGAGGCGAGCGTGCCGATCAACACCACCAGTGCCGCACGCGGCACCCCCGCGACTCCTTTGCTCGTGAGCATCAGCGTCAGCATCATGACGAGCTGCTGCCCCAGCGAGAGGTGAATCCCCGCTGCCTGGGCGGAGAAAATGGAGGCCACCGCAAGGTAGAGCGTGGTGCCGTCCAAATTGAACGAGTACCCGGTCGGCATCACGAACGACACGATGCGCCGCGGCACACCGATCGCTTCCATCCGCTCCATCGCCTTCGGGAGCGCGGCGTCGGACGAGGTGGTCGAGAACGCGATCAGGGCGGGCTCCTTGACCGCTCTGAGAAACGTGCGGAGCGGAACCCGGGCCAGCCGCGCCGCGGGAAGCAGGACCACCAGGCCGAGTACGACCAGCGCGCCGTACAATGTGAGGATCAGCTTGGCGAGGTTCTCCAGGACCTGCAGCCCGCTGTGCCCGACCGTGACCGCAATCGCCGCGCCGATGCCGATCGGCGCGAACTTCATGATGATGCCGGTGAATTTGAACATCACCTCCGCCAGCGCTTCGCAAAACGCGACCATCGTCTCCTTGGCACGGCCGCGAACCTGCGACAACGCGATCGCGAAGATCACCGCGAAGAACACGATTTGGAGGACCTCGTTACGCGCGGCGGCTTCGAAGAAGCTCTGCGGGACGGTATGCTCCAGCACGCTGGCGAACGTTGGCGGCTCGCCTGCCACCGGCGCCCCCTCTGGTCGGGGCGGCAGCACCACCCCGACGCCGGGCTGGACGAAGTTGACCGCCAGAAGTCCGATGAACAGCGCCAGCGTCGTGACGATTTCGAAATAGAGAATCGACTTGAATGCCAGCCGCCCGACTCGCTTCATGTCGTCGCCATGCCCGGCGATGCCTACGACGAGCGTGGCGAAGATGATCGGCGCGATGATCGATTTGATCATGCGCAGAAACGTCGTGGAAATCGGGCGGAGGTTTTCCGCGTATTCGGCATGACCGACGGATCTCGCCCACAACGCGAACAGAATGCCGAGGACCATCGCGATGAGAATCCACTGCGTGAGGGAGATGCGGCGAAGGAAGGTCCACATGGGCGGCGTGAACGATAACCGCCCCTAAACAAACAACGCTAGCGCTTTTTGCGGCGAATCTTGCGGAGCAGCAGGGATATCGCCGCGAGGCCCGCCGCGACGGCGGCGGTGGCCAGCAGCCGGCGCGGCTCGAGCTGGGCCCGGAGCGCCCGCACGTCCGCCTCGATGCGGTAGCGGGTCTGCTCGATATCACTCGAGATTTCGGCGGCGCTCTTGCCGTCGGCACTCCACCCGTAGTCGGGCCGGGGATACACACGGGTCGGGAGAGTCACGCTCATTCGGGCTTGCCGTTGTTGACGCGCCGGGCGCGCTGCACGACGACGAACGCCCCCAGGAAAACGACGACCGCTACGATCAGCGTGGCGAGCCAGGCGATCACGCCCAGCGCGATGAGGCCGAGCGCCAGCGCCGCCAGCAGGAAGAACAGGCCCACGTACCCCAGCAGCCCAGCCCCCGCGAACAACGCCGCCTGCTTCGCCAGGCCTCCGGCCTTCTCCTTCAGCTCGGCCTTGGCAAGGGCAATCTCTTGCCGCACGAGCAGGCTGACATCGCCTTTCAGGTCGTGTACGACCTGCTTCAGCGAGCGGTCGCGGGATTCGGTCGAGATCTCGACGGACATATCTGGTACTACCCCGGCCGTTCCCGCGCTCCTAGGCCTGGGGGATTAGTCCGCTGGATCGCTTTCGCGGGGCTGGGGCGGGGCTTAGCCTCAAGACCATGGAATCGGAACTACACGAGGTTGCGGGCGAAGTCGCCGACCGGCTGCGCCGGCGCGGCATACCAATCAGCGGGGACGAGCAGCCGCAAGACCTGGCCGACTTGCTCTCAGCGGTCGAGTTGTTCGAGGCGGCCGTCGAAGCGCGCGGCGGCGACTTGATGGTGGACGACCTGACCAGCTCGGAGCCGGACGATCCCCACTTTGTGCTGCCGTCGCGCGCAACCGACGAATCAGTGCGGGACTACACCGCGCGCATCAACGAGGCGACGATGACGGTGCGCGCGCATCGGGACATCAGCCCTTCTTGATGAACGTCCCGCGCCGCAGCTCATCGTAGGCGTGGAGCAGCTCTTCCCTCGTGTTCATGACGATCGGTCCCTGCCACGCCACCGGCTCCTGCAGCGGCTGACCCGAGACCAGCAGAAACCGCATTCCCTGCTCGCCCGCTTGCACGCTGATTTCGTCGCCGGAATCGAACAGCACCAGGGAGCGGTTGCCGGTTTCGAACTTGCTTTCCGTTCCGGCGTCCCGCCCGCTCGCTGACACGCGATCGGTTTGCACCCCCTGCGGGGCAGAGGCATCGCGGAACGTTCCGTCCCCTTCGAACACGTAGGCGAACGCATGGCGCGACGCCTCGACCGGAATCGTCTTGCGCACGCGCGGGGGAATCCAGACGTCGAGATAGCGCGGATCAGCCGCGACGCCTTCGACGGGCCCCGTCTTTCCCCAGAAATCGCCCGCGACCACACGCACCCGCGTCCCGTCGTCATCGACGACCTCAGGAATCTCCGCTGAGCGGATGTCCTGATATCGCGGGTCGGTCATCTTCTGGTTGCGGGGAAGATTGGCCCAGAGCTGGAAGCCGTGCATGCGGCCGCGCTCATCGCCCTTGGGCATTTCCTGGTGCAGGATCCCGCTGCCGGCGGTCATCCACTGCACGTCACCCGCACCCATCGTGCCCTTGTTGCCCAAGCTGTCGCCGTGCTGGACGCTGCCGCTCAGCACGTACGTGATCGTCTCGATCCCGCGGTGCGGATGCCAGGGAAATCCCGGGAGATAATCCTCAGGATGCTCGTTGCGAAAATCGTCCAGAAGCAGGAAGGGATCGAAGTCGTTGGTGCGCCCGAACCCGAAGGCCCGGCGCAGTTTGACGCCCGCCCCTTCGAGGGTGAGCTGCGATTGTGAGATCGACTTGACGGCGCGAATGGACATGGCCTGTTAACCGCCTGGCTGACTGATCGGTTCCCGGCTCAGTTGACGAATGTGTTTCGCACCCGGCGCGAGCGCTGCATGTAAACCACCCATACGAGCGCGACGGCGAATCGCATGAAGTCCCCGCCCCAGTTGATCGGCTCAGGGTCTGGCAACGGGACCAGGCGGGTCAGCAGCGAGTCCGCCATGATAAAGACCCAGCTCAGGGGCACCACCCAGGAGAACACCGTCGGAAATTGCCGTTTGCGGCCATAAAACAGCCACACCAGGAGCACCGAGAACACCAGCAGCGCAATGTTCCCCACGAGCTCGAACATGAGGACCGGTGCCCACGCGGCGTCGTACCGCGGCGCGCCGGGAGTGGTCAGCGCTCCCCAGGTGGCGGCATTGTAGCTCGGCAAGGTCTGGATCAATTGCACGAGCACGCGAATCGGCGAGACCGTCACCCCGAACCCGACCAGCACGAGCCATCCGCCAAGACCCGCCGGTTCGCCCCGTGCCGGACTCGGTGCGAGGTCGGCTGACGCACTGGCGGCGGCGCCTGCGACGGCGAAGCGGGCGCGCGAGACGCGGACCGCCATGAAACAGGCAATCACGCACGCAAACGCCGCGGTGAAGAGTATGGGCCAATTGAAACCGCCATTCGCGGGGGTAGGCCCGCCCGGCGGTGCGACGCGATACAGCAGCATGTCCCCCGCGCGCGCCATGTCCTTGATGTGCGAGGTCGCGGCGGCCGGCATCACGTGATCCGCCGTCGTCTCGTACTCATAGGAGAGAGTCAGCACCCTGTCGCGCACCTGGCTCGCGTATGAGAACCGTGCCGCGGGCGTTTTGATCCGCTCGGTTTCGTCCTCGATCGACCAGCCTTCTTTGAGACGGGCATTGATCGTGTAACGGATGTGCGACGGATAATTGAGGGCGAGCGGCATGCGCCGGTCGGTCCCGGTGGGTTCCGGCATGGCGGCGGAGAGCTCCAGCGGCTCGAACCTGCCGATCAGCCCCTCGGCGGAGTCACCGGTCCAGAAATCCGGAATGGTGTACGACTCGCTAACCCGCAGCACGTTGCCCGTCTCGTCGTCTTCGATGACGGGAGCCTGCTCCGAGCGGATCGAGGGATAGAGTCTCGCGTAGTAGTCCGCGTATTTCTGCTGCAGCTCCTTGGATGACTTGCCGCGCAGCGTCGAGCGCATGGCGTTTGCCGTGCTGCCCTGATACCGGGTATCGACCCGCATCGCGGTGGTGTCGCCCACCGACCCAAGATCGAAGGACACGACGATGTCCGTCAGCGGGCCCGGGCGAGTCGGGGTGAACATCGGAACGAGCGAATCGGTTGGCCCGCCCAGCACCAGGGCGGCACCATAGGATGCCGCCACATCACTCAGATCGCCGCGTTCGTACAAGGCGGATGGATCGATCCAGTACGGACGGTCATTGAGCTCGACCTGCACGATCGCGTGATCGAACACGGTGGCGGTCGGATGGAAGTCGCTCACGTGCGCGCCGAACGTCGTACTGACCAGCGCGGGCCGGGCGGTGATGCCGAGCGCGCGCAGCATGGTGATCAGGACGAGCGTCTTGTCTTTGCAATCGCCGTAGCGCCGCCGCATCACGACAGCCGGACTGTAGGGCGTGTGGGAGTTGACGCCGATCTCCACGCCCATGTAGCGGATTTCATCCTGCACGAAGCGCAGCGCCTGGAGCGTGCGCTGTTCGGGCGATTCGCTCGACTCGCGCAGGCGTGCCACCACTTTACCCAGCTCGGCCGGCATCTCCGCGTCCGGGAACAGCGAGTCCCCCCACGCGGCGACATCCCCCCACGAATCGAAGTCGCTGATTTGTACCGCGGGGAACGGATCGTACCAGTCCGGGACGTTGCTCTCCACGTCCAGGGCCGGGACGTTGCGCCGCGACCACTCGTACTCCCGTGTCGTCCCGGCCGCCGCCACGAACGGTTGCAGCTCGGTCAGATGTGGACGGATGTGCGGCGGCCGGGGGCGTTGCCACAGGAGGCGCACGTGCCGCTGGTGCATCGGCACGCCCTCCTGAACGCGAAAGCGGGTCATGAAATGGCCGCGAAAGACGGGGTTATTGCCGCGCCGCGTGAAGCTGTAGTCGATGACGTCGCCCGGGAGCACGTCCTCGAGCAGCACGACGACCGACAGCGTGCCGTCGAAGATCCGGTACTCGAGCTGGGTCTCGCGTTGCGCCACATGCATGCGGGCCGGCTTGAGCTGGTCGATCACGCGGCCGCCGCGCAGCACGCGGGCCGAGTGCAGGACGAGATCCTGGTAGGTGGTATCGAAGTCGATCTCGAGCTGCGAGTTGTCCTGGACCGCGCCTTCGTCGAGCACGCGATACGCCACGCGCCAGTACCGCTCGATGCCGGACGGACCAACGAACGACTGATGGTCCGACAGGACGTACTCCCATCCCTCAGTGGCAAGGCTTGGGGCAGTGAGATCTGGATGATGGAGCTTCACCCACGAGGGCGGCGGGCCAATTTCGTACGGCGCCTGCGCCGGCAGCGTCCTGGCGGCGGCCAGGAGAACAAGAATCCAGAAACCGATTCGGAGCATCCGCCGCTAAGATAGGCGCTGCGGCCGATGCCCCGGAAGGTCTAGAATCCCAGCCAGTAGTTCACTTTGACCATGAAAATGTTCTCCGACGGCCCCCGGAACAGAGCACGCGTATCGGCGCCCCAATCGATCTGCCCGCGTGATTCCTGCGTCGCCCCGTTGCGCGTCCAGACCAGGAAGATCGTCGAGCCGGGCCGGTACTCCCAGCGCACGACCGCATTCCCACGGAGGGACCGGAACGTGAAGCTCGGATCCGAGAACGTGAATGTGGTATCGCCGCCGGGCCCGTCGCTGTCCAGCACGATCGTGCTCGGGCCCCCGGCGGTATCGGGCGTGACGTTAATCGTCCCCATATCGGTACCGTACGTCAGGCGACGCGTGCCGCGCGTTTGCGCGAACTCGTTGTAGCTCGTGTAATCGCCCGCCGAAATGAACGGCTGCATGTACAGCTCCAGCGTCAGCGTCGGCGAAAAGGTCACGTTCAGGCGCGTGTCCATCGCGATTTCGTTGCGCTCGAGCTGTCCGAAGACGTAATGCGTCCCGTAGAACGCGGTGCTGTTCGCGCCCGCGTAGATTCCGACCGCCTGTACCCCGGTGTGGGAGTTGCTCACGCTCGGCCCGAGCGCCACGGTCACATTCGAGCGTGGGCGCAACTCGAGCGACAGGTACGCCGAGCGCTGGCAGTCGCCGTCCCCATTGCAGCCGCCTTCCACGCTCAGGTCGCCGACCACTGCCTTCCGGAAGTCGCTCCGGATCCCCGCGGAGATGAAGTCGGACCGGGGCCGGCCCACAACCGGGCCGCCACGCGTCAACCGATCGTCCAGGACGCCCAGCCGATGAATCCAGAACGTCGTGAGCCACCAGTAGCCGAGCGTCTGCATCTGCGCGAACGCATGGAACTGCCGCTGCGTCAGATCGCCGTCGAAGTTGTACTGCTGCTGCGCGC
>DASTDR010000304.1:0-2082 GCA_035710265.1 Gemmatimonadales bacterium
GAACGCGATGATGGTCTGCGAGGAGCTGCAGTGCGACTGGAGCAAGGTGCGGCCGCAATACGCGTCCGCGAACCGCGATGCGCGCGAGAAGGCGCCCGCGTGGACGCTGAAGGTCCCCGGCAACGGCGCGACCGATCCCGCGGGCGGAGGCGTGCCGACGTTCGGCAATCGCGATCGGACCGGCGTTGCCGGAATCCCGGACAGTCTCTATCGACGCATGCGGACCAACGCGGCCTCGTCGGTGAAAGACGGCCGGTACTATCTCCAGCTTGCCGGAGCCGAGGCGCGCGAACGGCTGTTGCTCGCCGCCGCGGCCATGTGGAACGTGCCGGTGTCCGAGCTGACGGCGAAGAGCAGCGTCATCACGCACGCGGCGAGCGGGCGCACGACCACCTACGGCAGGATCGCGCAGCGTGCGGCCGGGACGCCGCATCCGCATCCGGAGACGATCGCCATCAAGCCGCCCGATCGATGGACCCTGATGGGCACCGAGCAGAAGAACCTCGACGTACCGGACAAGGTCACGGGCGAGACCGTCTACGGCATCGACGTGCGCCTTCCCGGCATGAAGTGGGCGGCCGTGAAGACGTGCCCCGTTTACGGCGGCGACGTCAAGCGCTTCGACTTCGAGCCGATCCGCAACATGCCCGGCGTGCGATCCGCCGTCCGCTTCCCGATTCCGGACCCGGCGCTGACGCGCGGGCGCGTGTTCAGCGGCGGCGTCGCGGTTGTTGCCGACACGTGGCACCAGGCGAGAACCGCGATCGATCGGATGCCGATCGAATGGGACATCCCGCCCGCGAACGCGGCGTTCAACACCGCCAACATGCGTGCGGCGCTGATCAGTGCGCTCGATCGGCCGGGGACCGTTCGCGCCAATCAGGGCGATGTGGACGCGGCGTTCTCGCGCGCGGCGAAGATCGTCGAAGCCACCTACTCCACGCCGTTCCTGCCGCGCGCCCGCATGGAGCCCGGCAACGCGACGGTGCTGGTCACCGCGGATCGCGTTGACGTCTGGATCGGCGATCAGAGCCCGCAGGAAACGCGCTTCAGCGCCTCGAAGATCACCGGGATCCCCGAGGAGCAGGTGTACCTGCACTTGTGCCATCTGGGCGGCGGGTTCGGCCGCAACGGCAACGGTCCGCAGGCGGAACACGCGATCATGATCGCGAACCAGATGCGTGGCACGCCGATCCACATGCTGTGGACGCGCGAAGAGGACTTCATCGGCACCACGTATCGCGCGATGGGCGTGGCGCGTCTCAAGGCGGGTCTCGACGCCGACGGCTGGCCGATCGCACTGGACGTCCGCACCGCGATGCAGGTGGGCGGCTTCGGCCCCGACGCGTCGTTCAACGCGATCTCGCGCTATCACGTCCCGAACTACCGCTACTCGAACCACACGACGACGTTTCACGTGCCGGTCGGGACGCGGCGCGGCATCGGACAGGCGGCGCACGAGTTCTATCGCGAGACGTTCATCGACGAGCTCGCGCGCGCCGCGGGGCGCGATCCGTATCGCTATCGCCGGGAGCTGCTCTCGCGCACGCAGCTCCCTTACAAGAACGACATGATCGCGGCGCTCGACATGGCGGCGGAGATGTCGGGGTGGGGCACTCCGCTTCCGCGAGGCCGGGCGCGCGGCATCGCCCTCGAGGAACGAGGCGCGGAAACCGACGGCATGGCGACGATCAGCGCCATGGTGCACACCGTCTCCGTGAGCCGCCAGGGCAAGGTCCGGCTGGAGCGCGTCGACGTCGCGCACGAGACCGGCTTCGGCCTCGTCAACCCGCTCTCGGTGAAGAAGCAGATCGAAGGCCAGATCGTCTGGTTCTACAACGACGCGATGCACCAGGAGTGCACCATCGACGAAGGCCGCATCGTCGAGAACAACTTCAACCGGTTCCCGATGTCGCGAATCGACGAGGATCCGCCCGAGATCAACATTCGCTTCTTCCCCACGCGCCATTGGCTGCTCGGGATGGGCCACGACCGCGCAACCTCGGTTCAGTCGGCTATCGGCGACGCGATATTCCAGGTCACCGGGAAGCGCTTCCGCGACCTGCCGTACGGCAAGCACGA
>DASTDR010000305.1:0-10119 GCA_035710265.1 Gemmatimonadales bacterium
TCCGCGCGCGCTGCTTGGACGCGCCATCGCACACGAGCTCGGCCATCTGCTGATGCCCGCGAGCGGTCACAGCACGCGCGGCCTGATGCGCGCCATCTGGTCGGGGGCGGAGCTGCGGCGCGGGCGCGCCCGCGACTGGGCGTTCGAGCCGCGCGAGGTGGCGGCCATCAGGGCGCGGCTCACCGGGTCGCGCTGAACGCTCACCTGAGGTCACTTCCATTCAGCAGAGATCAATCTCCTGGACGAACCGCCACCTACCAACTACCAACTACCAACTACCGACTACCGACTACCGACTAATTAAACGACCGTGACGGGGTTTTCCAGAGTGCCAATGCCGGAAATCGTGATGCGGACGCGGTCGCCAGCGGCGAGCGTAAACGCGTCCGGCGGCACGATGCCGGCGCCGGTCAACAGCATCGCGCCGCGCGGAAAGGCCTGCGACCGGAACAGGTAGTCGATCAGCTCACCAAATCTTCTTTTGATCTGATCGACCCGCGTCCCGCCTGCGAACACGACGTCGTCCCCACGCTGAATCTCCAGACGGATTGTCCACTGCCGCGCGTCATCTTCGACCGCGCCGACGACCATCCAGGGGCCGATTGCGCACGAGCCCGTGTAGATCTTCGCCTGCGGGAGGTAGAGCAGATTCTCGCCCTCGATGTCGCGCGAGCTCATGTCGTTGCCGATCGTGAAGCCGACGAGCGAGGCGGACGAGTTGATGACCAGCGTCAGCTCCGGCTCCGGCACATTCCACCGGGCGTCACGACGAATCCCGACTGCCTCTCCAGGCGAAACCACCTTCTCAGGCGTTGCTTTGAAGAAGATTTCCGGGCGGGCTGCCTCGTAGACGTGGTCGTAGGCGCGGGCGCTGAAGTCCGACTCCTCCATGCGCGCCTGCTTGCTGCGGAGATACGTCACGCCGGCGGCCCAGATTTCCTGGGATTCCACTGGAGTCAGCAACCGCACCTGCTCGACCGGCCGCTCGGCAAGCGCTGTCTGCTTGAGGCGTGTGAGCTGCTCAGCAAGATCTGCGCGCTCGAGGAGGTCGTCGAGCCGACGCACGCCCGCGTCTGTCAAATCGCGGACGGAACCACCCTCGATCAACCCAACTCGGACGTCGGGATGCGGTGCCGCGATGAAGCGGCACAACCTGACGGGCTGAATCGTCATTTCGTGTAATTCACTGGCGCGTGCGCATTGTGCAACGGTTCATGAATATAATTCCGCGCCCGGGGGAGCGTGGGCGTAACGGCCATGCATCGCTTGACATCAACATCCATCGCGCTCGCCGCCGCCCTGCTGCTCGTTGTCCGCGTCTGGGCGCTCGACGGCGACGTCGGCCTTCACGATCCCTCGACCGTCGTCCGCGACGGTTCGCGCTTCTACGTCTATGCCACCGGTGGCGGCCTGCCGATGTCCGTGTCCAACGACGGCTGGACGTGGCGGCGGGCGGGTGGCGTCATGCAATCCGTGCCAGGTGGACGCCCGGGCGCTGACGTCATCGCGCGCGGCGGCAATAACACCTGGGCGCCCGACGTCATCAAAGTCGGCGACAAGTATTTTCTTTACTACGCCGCGCCCGGCACGCAGCCGAAGGCAGCGATCGGGCTCCTCGTGGGCAAGACATTGGACCCCTCATCGCCTGATTACAAATGGACGGACGCCGGCCCGGTGGTCTGGTCCGACGGCGTTGAGGACAGCAACGCGATCGATCCAGGCGTCTTTCGCGACCCTGCCAATGGGTCGCTCTGGCTCACCTACGGGTCGTATTTCGGCTACATCCGCCTCGTCGAGCTCGATCCGAAGACCGGCACGCGTCTGTATCCGCAGCGCACACCTGTCAACGTCGCGATCAACTCGGAGGCGTCGATCATCATCTCCCGCGA
The DNA here is from genome assembly GCA_035710265.1 of Gemmatimonadales bacterium. GTDB lineage: Bacteria > Gemmatimonadota > Gemmatimonadetes > Gemmatimonadales > GWC2-71-9 > 20CM-2-65-7. The sequence goes on from DASTDR010000305.1 coordinate 1,890, forward strand.
GGGCTGGTACTACCTCCTGGTTACGCACGGGTCGTGCTGCCAGGGAGCCGCGTCCAGCTACAGCATCCGAATGGGCCGGGCGCGCAAGGTCACTGGCCCGTACCTCGATCGGTCAGGCGTTGACATGTTGCAGGGTGGCGGCTCGCTCTTTCTCGGTTCGTCGGGGCGTATGGTTGGTCCCGGCCACTTTGGCCTGCTCGATCTCGGCGATGGTGTCCAGAGGTTCTCCTGTCACTTCGAAGCCGACCTGGATCGCGGCGGTATCAGCGTGCTCGACATCCGCCCGCTCGTCTGGCGTGATGGGTGGCCAGGCGCTGGCGATAATGTCGGCGCGGGCACGTACCGGATCGAATCCGTGCGGACGGGCACCGCACTCGAACTCGCCGTCGAAGGCGTACCGGTGGGCGGACGACGAGGTCGCGGCGGCGGACCGCGAGGCGGCGGCGCCGGTGGCCGGGGGGGCGATACGGGAGCGGGTCGTGTAGAGGCGCCACCGCCGACGCCCATCGCTGCGCAAGAGGCCGCGCAGGTGTCCGTCAATTGGCCGGCCGGTGCGATCGACGCGCGCCTCGCTCCGTACCTCGTGCAGGCGCAGCAGAAGTGGTCCGTGACGCCGGTTGTGAACGCCGGCGGCTATGCCGGATCGCCGTACTTCCGAATTTCCGTCGCCGGCACCGAGCGCAGCCTTGCCGCGACCACCAACGGCGAACTGACCGTGCTGCCGGCGTTCACCGGCGGTCCCGAACAGCTCTGGCGCATCGATCAACTCGCCGACGGGACGTATCGCCTGACGCCCAAAGCGGTGCCTGGCGGGAACGTCACGATGGCGCTGTCGGCGATCGGCGGCAGTTCGCCAACGCTCGAGCGCGTCGATGCGACGACCGACCGTCAGCGGTGGCTGTTGAGGACACCGTGACGATCGCGCGGACTCTCTGTTCCATGGCGGTCTGCACCGCCTTGACGGTGGCGGTCGGTGCGCAAGGTGTTCCAGTCGTGCCGACGATCGTCCGCCCGGCGACGGCCAGCAAGCCTGCGGGTGCCGGTGGATTCCTTCAGCGCTGGCTGATCCTGGAACCGATTGCCGTTCAGGGCCAGCTCACCGACGGCGCCGTGCGCGCCACGGTGTCGCGCGACTACTTTCCCGGCCAGCTCACCGCGCTGCCAAAGGATGGCGACAGCGTCTCGGTCGATGGCAAGCCACAGCAATGGCATGCGGTTGACACGACCAATTACAACGTGAACCTCTTTCACTTCGCGGCCGGCCTGAAGAAGCCGACGTCCAACGTGCTCTTCTGGATCGTCACCGTCATCCGCGCGCGGCAGGACATGCCGGACGTCCGTCTGGCGATCGGTTCCAACGCCGCATCGATCTGGTGGCTCAACGGCGAGCAGGTCATCAGCCTGTTCAACGATCGGCAGACGGTCATTGATGACGGCGTATCGAAACGCGTGACGCTGAAGAAAGGTGTGAACGTGATCCGCGCCGCCGTCATCAATGCCGGCGGCGCCACCGACTTCTGCGCGCGGTTCCTCGACGCCAACGCCCGGCCAATCACCGCAGTGACGGTGGATCTCGCAGCCGCAGACGGGAGATGAACCACGAAGAACACGAAGGAATCACGGATCGACACCTTTGCGCTTCGCCGCCAGGCCGACATCCAGCACAGCGACAATCCGATCGACGTCGTACACACAACCGCTCCAGGTCCCACCGCTCGCCCGCTGCAGAGCGGCCCACAGACGGCTGTCCGCCGGAAGTTGCGCGTGCGGCGCGAGCGCGGGATGGCGCCCGCGTGAACGCAGCAGTTCGTTGCTCTCTGCCGCATCGAGCGTCCGACCCGCCGTGCCCACCAGGTTCACACTGCCGGTCAACGACGATCGATCGATGACGATCTCGATCACGTCATCGTCTCGCACGCGTCCGATCGGGCCGTCATCCAGCGCTTCTGGGCCGACGTGGCCGATGCACGCGCCGGTGGACAATCCGGAAAAACGGCCGTCCGTGATCAGCGCGACGTGTTTGCCCCACGGCAAGTACCGCAGCGCGGTGGTGATCTGCGCGGTCTCCTGCATTCCTGTGCCGGAGGGCCCGGCGCCAATGAGCACGATGACGTCGCCCTTGCGAATCGGTCTGTCGGTCGTGCCTTTCACCGCCGCGATAGCATCGCGCTCATCAGCAAATACTCGCGCGGGTCCGCGGTGCCGGTACACGCCGTTGTGATCGACGACGGAGGGATCGATCGCCGTGGCTTTGATCACGGAGCCCTGCGGCGCGAGACTGCCGCGCGGAAACACGACCGTGCTCGTGAGTCCCGCTTGACGTGCTGCGTTGGGCGCCATGATGACCTGATCGGGATCGACCGCCGAGGCCGAGGCCAGGCGCGCGCGTGCAACGCGACGTCGTTCGCTCGACTCCCACCAGTCGAGCGTCGTCGCCAGCGTCTCACCCGTCGCGGTCGCCACCTGCGTGTTCAAGAGCCCCGTGCGCCTCAAGTGCAGCAGCACTTCCGGAACCCCGCCGGCCATGAACACCTGTGCAGTCGGATGCCCCTTCGGCCCGTTCGGCAGCGCGTCCACGAGTCGCGGGGTGGCACGATTGACCCGGATCCAATCATCGACCGTCGGTATCTTCAGGCCGGCCGCTGCCGCAATCGCCGGGATATGCAGCAGAAGATTGGTGGAACCGCCGAATGCCGCGTGCGCGAGCATCGCGTTCTCGATGGCAGCGTCGGTAAGGATGTCGGCGATCGTGATCCGGCGCGCGTGCAGTCGTCGCAACGCCGCGGCGGAACGGGTCGCGAGCTCGTGCCATACCGGCTCGCCCGACGGCGCCAGCGCGCTGTGCGGCAGCGCCAGACCGAGCGCTTCCGCAACCACTTGTGACGTCGCGGCGGTGCCGAGGAACTGGCATCCGCCACCCGACGATCCGCACGCGCGGCAACCCATCGTCGCCGCGTAGTCGAGGCTGATCAGATCGTGGGTAAAGCGCGCGCCAAGACTCTGCACCTGACCAGCGTCTTCCGCACCGCGCGCCGGCAGCGTCACTCCTCCCGGCACGACGACGCCAGGGAGATCCTGCGCCCCCGCGAGCGCCAGCATCGTCGCCGGCAGTCCCTTGTCGCACGTGGCGATGCCGAGTACGCCAGATGCGGTCGGCAGCGATCGAATCAACCGTCGCATGACGATGGCCGCGTCGTTGCGGTACGCAAGACTGTCGAACATGCCCGTCGTGCCCTGCGTACGACCGTCACACGGATCGCTGCAATACACGGCAAACGGGATCGCGCCCGCCTCGCGCAGCGCTTCAGCTGCGCCGCGCACGAGCAACCCGATTTCCCAGTGACCCGTGTGATAGCCGAGCGCGATCGGCTCACCCTGCTCGGAGCGCAGCCCACCCATCGTGCTGACGATGACGTATTGCGGTCCGCCGAGCGCGGCTGCGCGCCAGCCCATTCCGGCGTTCTGGGTGAGACCGAAGATGTTGCCGCTCGGCTCGTTGCGAAGCATGTCGGGCGTGAGCGGCAACCGACCGTCCGGGCCCTCGCCCTCGATGCGCGAGGTCTCCAACACAGCGGCCGACCCGAGCACGTGCTCGAGCGGCGGATCCTGCTCAGGTTGCGGTAATGTCATCGACCACCAAAGCGCAGCGTGACGCGCTCACGGCACCACCTTCTGCAACGCGGCCGTCAGGACCCGCGTCATGATTGCGTAGCCATCGGCATTGGGATGCAAGCCGTCTCCGGAGATTGAGTCTTTCAGCCACCCGTTGTCGTCGACCGTCGCGCTGAAATAGTCAACATACGTCGCGTTTACCGTCGCGGCGTACTCCTTCATCCATGCATTCAGCTTGAGGATGTCTGACGGCGGGCGGCCGTCGGTCATCTTCTGGCGCGGCGGCGCACCGCGCCCGCCCTGGACGGCGGGAGCCGGCGGGGCGCTCTGCTGCCGCAGGTATGGATAGTCGCTGATCGGCATCACCGACGAGAGCAGCACCTTGATCCCATGCAGTTGTGCCAGCTCGGTCATCGCCATGATGTTCTGTTCGATCATCGTCAGCGTCACCGGACCGTTGTTGCGGGCAATGTCGTTGGTGCCGGCGAGCACGACCATGGCGGCCGGCTTCAAGTCGATGACGTCGGGATACAGCCGCACCAGCATCTGCGCTGTCACCTGCCCGCCAATCCCGCGGTTGACGAACGGCTTGCGGGGGAAGGACTCGGCCAGATTCCAGCCATCCGTAATCGAATCGCCCATGAAAACGACGCGCCCGGCAGGCACGGGTTGCTGTTTCAGCTGCTGGTTCGCTTGGTGATAGCGCCCGAGCTGATTCCAGTCCTGCAGCTGCTCGGCCAGCGTGCGCGCGGTGTTGACCAGACAGCAGTTCGCACGGGGCGGATTGAATTCATCGACCACCTGCGCGGCTGCGGGTTCGGCCGCGAACAGACCGATCATCGCCACGACGGTTGAACAGGTCAGCCTGAAGGCGAAGGCACACACCACCGATCGTTGAACGCTCATGGTGACACTCCGAAAAGGTACAGCGGTCAGTTAACGAACACGATCTCTCCAAATCGTGACGGGACGTGCGGCCACGACTCGTTGTTCTGCGGGTCGGACCAGATGCTCATGCGGCGATTCGGCTCAACGCCGTCCCAGCGATTGAAATTTACTTTCCACACCGCCCCAGCGGACGGCGGGCGACGCGAGAGTTCCTCGAAATTCGGCCACGGGATCATCGCCTCGAGGCTCCAGCCGCTATCGGTGTCGGTCCGAACGTTCAGCGTTCCTCTCAGCGACGTCGCGATCCTGACTCCGGTCGCGTCGAAGCGCTTGAACAGGGTGCGGCTGTTGTGATTCAGGTAGTCATAGAGCACGCCGCGCGCGTTCATCTCGAAGCCGTAGTAGACGACTTCCTGTTGCGGGTTGGGGTTGATGAAGATTTCGACCGCATCGTCGCGGTAGGTCGGGTCGTCGCGCTGCTGGTACTGGGCCGTGATATCCGTGTCATCGGCATCAAAGCCCACGTACAGAGCCTGCGCGTCCCAGAGCAGACGTGCTCGCGTCGTCTGCTTCGCGCCGGTCTGTGATTCCCACAGGAACTGCAGCGTCACTGCCGGTGCGCCCGTCCACGCCGCCTCGTCCAGCTTGCCGTCAATCGTCGGCGGCGAGGGGGTACGTGTGACTTCGTAGCGCGGCACCGATGATTGTGCGGCGACGACCGGAACGGCCAGGCTCAAGAGGATTAGCAGGCGCATCGGGAACGACCTCATGGGATGAGCGACGGGACACCGTAGGCGTAGGTCAGCATGATGAAGCCAACCAGGCACGCGAGCACGATGCTGTGAACGAACACGGCCTTGAAGATGGCGGCTTCCTGCCCCTGTTGCTGCGTTGCCGTACTTGCCACGACGATCGATTGCGCGTCGATCATTCAGCGCCACGAGAACGAAAAAGAGCGTGAGAACCAGCAGCGCCGACACGGCCGTTGACACCACGCGGTTGCCGAACGGGTCGTACAGTTGCGACCAGGACATCACGCGCTTCGTCTACGGTCGCGGCCGATATGTCTTGCTGAACGCGTTGCGCGTGTTGGTAACGGTGAAGGTGCCATCCGGCTGCGCGGTCACTGTGATCAGATACGCGGGCGTGTGCGCCGCGGCTCCCGGACCACCGGGGCCGCGTCCAGGTCCACCGCCTGGTGCGCCGCCGCGCGGCGCGGGCGGTGCTCCCGGCGTCGGCGCCGGCGTTGTCAGCACTGTCGCGACGGTCGGCGGTTCGTCGACGTTGGCGATGAACCGCGCAGGCGTATTTTCCAGGCCGACGTTGTACGACCAGTGAAGCTGCCAGAGGTCGTCGATGCCAACGGTTTCCTGCAGAACCGCGAACGCGTCCGGCGTCCCGCCTTTGCGCGTGCCGTTGTTCATCACGACGACGCGAGGGCGAAGTGCCTGTACGAGCGCAGGCGACCCTGACTTCTCGAGGCCGTGGTGAGACGTGAGGTACAGATCAACCGTGCCGATTCGGTTGGTCGGGCACATGAGATCGAGCTCGCCGTTCCATGTCAGATCGCCGAGATCGACGGTGCGAAACCTCCCGTACGTGAGCACGAATCCGGCCGACTCGCCATTATCCGGATCCGCGTAGGCGCTCTCGTCCTTCTGCTTGACGCCTTCGCACGATGCATTCTGACTGCCGCCGCCGGGCAGGTTCGTACGTATGAACTGGTTCGCCGACGCCACGGCTGTGATGTCCACACGGCTCATCTTCACCTTGTCGCCGGGCTTGACGACCGTGCGCTTCCCCGCGCTCAGGGTTTCGTAGGCGGAGAGGAACTGGGCGGAGACGATTCGATCGTTCGGATGCGGCTTGCCGTGATCGTAGAAGTGCCCGACCGGGAACTGCTTGGCGATTTCAAGCAGCGCGCCCACGTGGTCGCCGTGGTAGTGGGTGGTCCACAGGTGATCAATCTTCGTCACGCCCGCAGTCCGGAGCGTATCCACGATGCGCCCGAGGTCACGCTCCCCGGCGTTCCCGGTATCGACCAGCAACGAGTCGCCGGTGGGACCCGCGAGCGTCGATTGCCCACCTTCCGTGTCGATGTAATAGATCGTCAGCGTTGCGGTCCGGGCCTGTGCGGCCAGGCCGATCACGGCAGCGATCACGGCAAAGACGGTGATGACGACAGCGCGCATGCGTGAGCTCCCCCGGCGTGGAGCCGGATCCGCATTCCGTCTAATTCACACGCGAGTGCGCATTATGCAACACATCCGGGGCATATAATGCGCCCGCAGCCGCACGTCCGGCGGCGTGAATGCGACTCGCAATTCCGTGAGGTGAACGATGCACCCGATACGGTTACTGATCGGCGTGTTGGCGGCGGGGTTGTTCGGCGCCACGATGACGGCGCAGGCGCCGGCGAATGAGATCGACGCGCACATCAATGCGGCAAAAGCGGCTGCGGGGCTCGATTATCGCGCCACGTTCGTGAACCTCTGCTTCGCCGGAGCGAATCCAGGTCTCGCCAACCCCGCCGTCGCGCGTGCGGGCGGTGCTGCGCCGGCACGTGGACGGGGCGCGGCCGACGGACGCGCCGGCGGCGGCGGAAGAGGCCCCGGCGCGATCCCGGATCGCGCGACCTGGTACGCGTCGCCGTACAAGGTCTTCGATAACTTCTACTGGCTCGGCACGCGGCAGCATTCGTCGTGGGCGTTGCGTACGAGCGATGGCCTCATCATCATCGACACGAATTTCGCATGGGCCACCGAGCCGGAGATCATCAACGGTCTGACGACTCTCGGCCTCGACCCCAAACAGATCAAAAATGTGGTCATTAGTCATGCCCACGGTGATCACGATCAGGGCGCCGCAGAACTGCAGAAGCAATTTGGCGCTAAGGTCGTGATGGGGGCTCCGGACTGGGAATCGACGCTGCAGCGGCCCGCGACGGCGGCCGGCGGCGTGCCGACACGAGACGTGATTGTCCCTGCGGCCGGCATGAAGCTCACGCTCGGCGACACAGCCATCGACATCGTCCCGACACCTGGTCACACGCCGGGCACGTTGTCATACGTGTTTCCGGTGAAGGATCAGGGACGGACCGTGATGGTCGCGTATTCGGGCGGCACCCTGACTGGCGCATTCGGTACCAATGCCGCGCGATGGGACGAATACATCGAATCACAGAAGCGAATCGCGAAGGCTGCGGCCGATGCGGGTGCGACGGTTATCCTGTCGAACCACAGCGAGTACGACAACGCCTACACCAAGGCGCGTCTGATCGCGGCCCGGCGCGAAGTCGGCGAGGACCATCCGTTCGTGGTCGGCGCCGCCGGCGTGCAGCGCTACTTCACCGTGATGATGGAATGCGCGATGGCGTCGAAGCTGAGAGCCGGCGCCAAATGAGTCCGGTGAGCCGTTCTGGGCGTGGACATGGCGGGCGTGCGATGATGGCGCGCCGAGAAGGAGGTCTTCTTATGCGCTTCGTTCGTTTCGCGGTTGCCGCGTCTGTCACCCTCTTCGTGGGTCTCGGAGTGCACGCCCAGCAGGCCCCCTCGCCGGCGGCCGGCGGCCCCGCCGCCCAGGGCGGCGGCCGCGCCGCCGGAGCGCGAGGCGGTGGAACGCCAGGCCAGTTGATCGGCGGCTCGGGCGCGGTGGCGTTGACGCCTCTCGACGCGCGTGGATGGGGCTGGCAGGTGAAGGCTTCGGTGAGCCCCATGACGCCGCGGCCGTT
>DASTDR010000306.1:0-22251 GCA_035710265.1 Gemmatimonadales bacterium
TCCGCGATGCCTGGGAGGCTTCCCGCGCCCAGGCCGGTCCGGTGCTGCACCGCCTGTTCCAGTCGGCACTGCATGTCGGCTCCCGGGTGCGCACCGAGACGGGGCTTGGGATGGGAACGGCGTCCGCGGCCTCGGCCGGCGTGGCGGTGGCCGGGAAGATCTTCGGCGATCTGGCGGGTCGGGACGCGCTGATTCTCGGCGCGGGCGACATGGCGGAGCTGGCGGCCACCTGCCTGCGTAATGAAGGCGTGCACATCACGCTGGTCGCAAACCGCACGCAAGAGCGCGCGCGGGCGATCGCCGAGCGGCTGGGTGGGCGCGCCGTGTCGCTGGACGAAGCGTGGGCTCATTTCGCGAGCACGGACATCGCGCTGTGCTCGACCGCCGCGCCACACACGGTCGTCACCTGGGAACGTGTCGGGCCGGTCATCGCGCAGCGGCGCGGCCGCCCCCTCTGCATTCTCGATCTGGCGGTCCCGCGGGACGTGGATCCCGCGATCGCGCAAATCGAGAACGTGTTCCTGTACGACGTCGACGACCTGCAGACGGTCGCCGCCCAGGCCACCGCCCGCCGCCGCGACGAGATCCCGGCCGCCGAGCGCATCGTCGAGGAAGAAACCGACTTGTTCTGGGCATGGTACGGCGGCCTGGGCGTGGTGTCGACCATCAAAGATCTGCGCAGCCGCATGGATCAGCTGCGCGTGGCCGAGCTCGAGCGTGCCCTGCGCCAGCTCGGGGCGCTCAGCCCCGAGGATCGCGCGCGCGTCGAGCAGTTCAGCCAATCCCTCATGAACAAGTTCCTGCACCAGCCCACCGTGGCCCTGAAGGCCGCCGCCGAGCACGGCCGAGGCTATGGCCTGCTCGAGGCGCTGCGCCGCCTGTTCGGAATGGAGCCTCCCGAGTGAGCGACCGAGTACTCGTGACGGGCGGTGCAGGGTACATCGGCGGTGTCATTGTCGACCAGCTTCTCGATCTGGGCGTGGGGGTCGTCGTGCTCGACGACCTCAGCACCGGCCACAGAGCGGCGGTTGCGCGCGGGGCCCGCTTCGTACAGGGCGGGGTCGGGAATCGTGAGCTGGTCGAGGCGGTGCTGGAGCAGGAGAGCATCGGCGCGATTATCCACATGGCGGCCTTTGCCCTTGTCGCGGAATCAGTTGCGCAGCCTCAGAGGTATGTGACCAACAATGTCACCGCCGCCCGTGTACTGTTCGAGGCAGCTGGACGTGCCAAGGTCCGCCGTTTTGTCTTCTCGTCATCGTGCGCCGTGTACGGACATCCGGCCAAGATCCCGATTACGGAGGATTCACCGCAGGCGCCGGTGAATCCGTACGGGGAGACCAAGCGGGATTTCGAAAAGTTGCTGGCGCAGTTGGCGCCGGGATTCGGAATCGAGGTCGTGAGTCTGCGCTACTTCAACGCATCGGGCGCGACCGCGCAGCGCGGTGAGGACCACGAACCCGAGACGCATCTGATTCCGAACGTGCTCGCGGCGGCTGCAGGCAGGCGGACCGCGGTCGATGTCTTTGGAACCGATTATCCGACGCCCGACGGCACCGCCGTGCGCGACTACGTACACGTCGCCGATATCGCCGACGCGCACGTGCGGGCGCTGCAGGTGCAGGTCGACGCGCGCGCGCCGGTCGCGCTGAACCTCGGGACCGGCACCGGCCGGTCGGTGCGCGAGGTCATCGAGGTGGCGAGGCGCGTAACGGGCAAGCCGGTGCCGGCGACGGAACAGCCGCGCCGTCCCGGCGACCCGCCGGCGCTCGTCGCGGCGGTGGATCGCGCGCACGCGGTGTTGGGGTGGCGCGCGCAGCGGTCGAATCTCGAGGAGATCATTCAGAGCGCCTGGCGCTGGCATCAGGCGCACCCGAACGGCTATCGAACCGGGGGAGGTTAGGTGGGCTTTCTGCTACAGGCGCGCGGAGCGATTCCCACCACACCGTGGGAGCTGGTGCTCACATCCAGCCGCGAAACACAATTCGTGCTGGTGGTACTCGCCATCTTTTCCGTCGTGTCCTGGTATCTGATCGTGCTCAAGTGGTGGCAGTTCCGGCGCATGCGGCAGCTCGGCGATCGCTTCATGACGGAAGTCGAGAAAGCGCCGCGGCTCGAGGACGCCTATCACGCGGCGATGCGGTTGCCGCCCTCTCCGTACAATCGTCTGTTGCGCGAGGCCGTGCACTTCTTCACGGAGTTGAAGCCGGGGTCCCTCAAGGGAGGGGGGGGGCACCCCCCGGTCGCGCCCGCCGGCGGCGCGCCGGCAGTGGGGGGAGCGTCCACACTGACGACGACGCAGCTCGAAGCGTTGCGCATGGTGCTCGCCAAGGAAGTCGCGGCCGAGCGTGATCTTGCGGCGCGGTTCATTCCGTGGCTCGCTACGTTCGGCTCCGTGAGTCCCCTGCTTGGTCTCCTCGGGACGGTGCTCGGCGTGATGGACGCGTTCATCGGCATCGCCGTGGGTGGCTCGGGAAACATCGCCGCTGTCGCACCGGGCGTCGCGGAGGCTCTGGTGACGACCGTAGGCGGACTTGCGGTCGCGGTACCGGCGGTGATGGCCTACAACCTCTTCGTCAACCGGCTCGGTCTCTTCGCCGGTGAGCTCGAGGGATTTGCGCAGGAGATCATCGGCACCCTCGCTCGGGAAGGACGGATCTAATGGCCGGTCTTCTGGGCGGAGGCGGCGGGTTGCGCGGACATGGCGAGCTGCCACTCAACGCCGACATCAACGTGACGTCGCTGGTCGACGTCGCATTCGTCCTGCTGATCATCTTCATGATTACCGCCCCGATCATGCAGGGCGGGGTGGACGTGCGGCTCCCGCGCGCGCAGGTGCGTGCGATCGAGCCGAAAGAAGGCCTGGTCGTCACGGTCGACAGTGATGGGCGGATTTATCTTGATCAAGCGGCCCTCTCCTACGACGATTTCCAGGCCACGTTCCCGGCGTTTGTGCGAACGAAACGGCCCACGGGGGTGTATCTGCGGGCCGATGGCCGTGTCCCCTACGCCCGGGTGGTGCAGGTCCTGGCGGTGATCCGGGGGTCCGGCGTACAGGACGTGGGACTCGTAGCCGAACCGGAGTCGATCGACCGATGAGACGACGCGGCCGCAACCCAGCCCCTGTGGGAATGGCGCTTACCAGCACGCTGGTGCTCCACAGCGTGATCGGGATGCTGTTGTTCACGTCCCCATCCGCGCATCGCAAGCTCCCGCCGACCTATACGGTCCGGCTGATCGCTGCGCCGGCCGCCGATCTCGAGTCACGCAAGGCGCCTGAGGCGATCGAGCGTCCGGCGGAGGACAAGCCCGCCCCATCCGCCACGAAGACGCCACGCAGCACCGTGTCGCGCGCGACACCGCCGCCCACGCGCGATCAGATTCGGCGCGAAGCGGCGCCCCGGACAACGCCGACGACGCAGCCGTTGCCCGGGGAGCGTCCGTCGACGGGCAACGATGTGGCTACCGTGAGCACTGAAGGCATCGCGTTTCCGTTCCCCGAGTATTTGTCCAACATCGTCTCGCAGGTGCTCAGGCGCTGGCAGCGCCCGGGCCAAAGCACGCCGCTCGAGGCTGAAGTGTCGTTCTTTGTGCATCGGGACGGCTCTGTGACGGATCTGCAGTTCATCCGCCGCTCGGGCAATTTCACGTTCGATCTGGAAGCTCAGGGAGCGATCGAAGAGGCCGGCCGGTTCAAGGCCTTCGGCATGTTGCCGGATGGCTGGACCGCCGATGTGCTGTTTGTACGCTTCTATTTCTCGGGCCAGCGTCAGTGAACAAGATTTGCTACGTCGGATTGCTTCTGGCCATCTGGCCGTCCGGCCGTCCGGCCGCCGCGCAGGATACCTCGGCGATCGACCGCGGCGTCCGCATCGGCATCGTCTATCGTCCCGGAGTGCGGCCCGGTCTGGTGATGCTGCCCCGGAGCGGCGGCGGGGCCGGACTCGACTCCGTCCGCGCAATCATCGCGCGCGATCTCGATTACAGCGACCGATTTGAGATCATCACGCTGCCCGGCGGCGATTCGATCCGGCTGGCTGCCTCGTCCTCGACGACGCCCCGCAGCACGCCGTCACGCCGCTCCTCCTCGGCGGGGACGTCCCGGCGAGCGCCTGCGAATCCGGGCGAGCTCAACTATCCACTCTACCAGGCGTTGGGTGCCGATTTCGCGCTCGACATTACGCGCACTGGCGATACCACACTCGCGACGCTGCACGATGTCGCAGCCGCGAGCGTGCGGCGGGTGCTGCGCACCACTTTACCGGCCACCACCAGTCCGGATTACCGGCAAGCCGTCCATCGTCTGGGTGACCAGGTGGTCCAGGCTGCGCTGGGTGTCACGGGCATTGGGGCGACCCGCGTGTTGTTCGTTCGAGACGGTAAGGTGTATCAAATCGACCAGGACGGTGCCGATCAGAAGCTCGTGTCGTCCACGAACCGGCAGGCGATGTCGCCCGCGTGGGCGGCCGACGGCCGGCACTTTGCGTACATGGAATTCCAGGCGGGGAAGGGGTGGTTGTTCCTTCAGGACATGGCTACCGGGAAACGCACGCCGGTCCCGACCACAGGGTCGGCACTCGACTTCACGCCCGCTTTTTCACCGGATCAACAGACGATGGTGTTCAGTCGGGCGACGGAGGAAGGCACCGATCTGTACTCGGTCAACATCAAGAGTAACTGCTGTTTGCGCCGCTTGACCGTGGGACGCTTTTCAGACAACTTGTCCCCGACGTTCAGCCCTGACGGGCAGCGCATTGCCTTCGTCTCGACGCGCCCGGGTCTGCCGCAGATCTATGTGATGGCGGCGGATGGAACGGACCAGCAGTTGTTCGCCCCATTCGACTACGGCGTCACCGGATCGTCCAATGCGCCGGAGTGGTCGCCCGACGGGCTATCGGTGGCGTTTCACCGGGATGTGGCGGGCACGCTGCAGGTGTTCGTGCTGGACGTGCGGACCCGCACGGTCCGGCAGCTCACCTCGGTGGGGCGTAACGAGGATCCGAGCTGGGCCCCCGACAGCCGTCATCTCGCCTTCGTGTCCGACCGGTCGGGCTACCGCCAGTTGTGGATTATCGATCTCGACACCGGCCGAATCCGGCCGCTCTTGCAGCAAAGCGGCGCGCGTCTGCCGGCTTGGTCTCCACGGCTTTCGGAGGCTCCATCAACCACCCCATGATCGGGAGAGTTAGGATGAAATCGGTATCGTTGCTCCTCGTGCTCGGCCTGAGCGTCGCGGCGGTCGCGACCTCGTGCGGCGGCAATCCCGCGCCGGAGAATCCGACGCCCAACGCGGATTCGGCTGCGGCCGCCGAGCGGGCGCGGCAGGACTCGATCGCCGCGGCGCAGGCAGAAGCCGATCGGCTGGCCCGCGAGGAAGCGGATCGCATCGCGCGGCAGCGCGAAGCGGATTCTCTGGCGGCGCTGAGCCGCAGCGCGGAAGAAGTCCGCAACATGCTGGCGACGATGATCCACTTCGACTACGACAAATCGAACATCCGGCCGGACGACATGAGCGCGCTCGATCAGAAGGTCGCGATTCTCCAGGCCAATCCCGATCTGCGGATCCGCATCGGCGGGCACTGCGACGAGCGCGGCTCCGACGAGTACAACCTGGCGCTCGGGAACCGTCGCGCGCAGTCCACCAAGCAGTATCTCGTGAGCCACGGCATCGATGCCAGCCGCATCGAGACGCAGTCGTGGGGCGAGGAGCGGCCGCTGGTGGATGGGCACGATGAGGGGGCCTGGTCGCAGAACCGCCGGGCCGAGTTCGAAGTCACAAGTGGTGGTGACAATCTCCGGCGCCCGTCGTAACAGGGGGGCTCTGCTGCTGAGCCTGGGGCTCACCGCCGGATGCGCGCTCAAAGGCGACGTCCGGAAGGTCGAGCTCCAGGTTCAAGCGCTGCAGGCCCAGCTCGCGAAGAGCGATACGGCCCGGGCGGCGGAACAGGACACCGTCCTGGCCGCCGTCCGCTTGCTCCAGCAGGCGCTGACCACCCAGCAAGCGTACCTCGTGCAGCTGCGCGGCGATCTGCGCACCGAGCTGATCGCCGTCAATCAGCAGCTCGTGGCGATCCAGGAGCTGACCGGTCAGAGCCAGCAGCGCCTGACCGAGCTGCGGTCTCGTCTGGAAACCCGCTCGCAGCAGCCGGATCCGAACGCGGTCCCCGTCGGCCCGTCCGGGAGTCCGTCCGGTCCCGGGCCGGACCAGATGTACGACGCCTCGCTGCAACAGTACCGGCGCGGCAGTACCGCCACCGCGCGGCTGGGATTCCGCGAGTTTCTGCGCGTGTATCCCACGGAGGAACGGGCGCCCGATGCGCTGTACTACGTCGGCGAAAGCTTCGAACAAGCGGCCCCCGATTCGGCGACCGCGGTGTACGAGCAACTGGTGAAGGCCTATCCGAACTCCACGCGCGCACCTTCCGCGCTGTACAAAATGGGCCGCCTCGCCGAACAGCGAGGCGATCGAACGGCCGCGCGGAATTACTACAATCGCGTGATCGCGGGATACCCGCGCTCACCCGAGGCCGATCTCGCGCGGCAAAATCAGCAACGACTCCGGCCCTAGCCGGGAGAGCCGGCGGTACCCCCGACGATGCCTGCACGTGGTGAGATGCCGTTCCTCGATCATCTCGAGGAACTGCGCTGGCGCATCTTGTGGAGTCTGCTGGCGCTGGTTATCGGCACGGTTGTCGGCTGGATGGTGCTGGACCGCATCGACATCATCGAGATCCTGAAGCGTCCGATCGCCCCCTACCTGCCTGGGGGGCGCCTCATCTTCACGAGTCCGGCCGAGCCGTTCATGCTCACGCTGAAAGTAGCGTTCGCGCTGGGCTGCCTGCTCGCGTCGCCCGTGGTGATTTACCAGATCTGGGCGTTCCTCGCGCCCGCATTGTACGAGCGTGAGAAGCGGCTGATCGTGCCGGCGCTGGGCGTGGGAGTCGTGCTGTTTCTGGGCGGCGCCATGGCGTGCTACCAGTGGCTGCTGCCGGCGGCGCTCAGGGTGTTGCTCAACTTCCAGCGCGCGGATCTGACCGCGATGATCACGATCGACCGCTACTTCGGCATGGCGGTTCCGTTCGTGATCGGCTGCGGCCTGGTGGCCGAGCTGCCGCTCGTGGTGACGATTCTCGCCTCGCTTGGCATCGTGACGCCGCAATTCCTGAGGCGCCAGCGGCGCTTCGCCATCGTGATCGCCGCCCTGCTGGCGGCGCTGCTCACGCCGCCGGACGCGGTCTCGATGATGCTCATGCTCGGGCCGCTGCTGCTGCTGTATGAAATCAGTATCGGGTGCGCCTGGGTCGCGAGCCGGCGTCGCGCCCGGCGCATCGCGGCCGCCACGGTCGTGCTGCTGGTGCTGGGAATGGGATCGCTCCAGGCACAGAACCCACCGCCGCCACCGACGCCGCCGCCCGGCCAGCGTCCCGTGCAGCGCGACACCGGCCGTGTGTCGCGTGCGCCTGGCGATACTCTGGCGCCCGGCCAGAGCGTCGACACGGCGACTGCCCGCCGGCTGGGCTTGCCGACGGGGCCCACCCGCTCATTCCCCGCTTCTGACCGCATCATCGACTCTCTGCTCAAGCTCGAAGGCTATCGCGTCACGCGATACGTCGCGGAGACACTGGTCGTCCAGGGCGACAGCCAGACGATCTTTCTGCGGCGCGAGGCTTTTGTGGAGCGCGAGGGGACGCAGCTGGAAGCCGACTCGATCCGCTATCACGAAGCGAGCTGCCGCCTCGATGCCGCGGGCGACCCGCACCTGTTCGATCAGGGCACCGTGCTGGTGGGGGAGGGGATGCGGTACGATACCTGCGAGCGCCGCGGCACCGTCCGTGATGCGCTGACGGACTTCCAGCAGGGCGGCGCCAAGTGGTATGTGCGGGGCGACATCGCGGCCGATTCCGGCAACCGCCGCGTCTACGTCGGCGGTGCCGAGTTCACGTCCGACCCGCAACCGGTGCCCGACTACCACTTTTCGGCCCGCCAAGTGAAATGGATCAACAAGAGCACCATGGTCGCGCGTCCAGCGGTGCTATACGTGCGCGACGTCCCGGTCTTCTGGCTGCCGTTCATCTTCCAGGACATCCGGGGTGGGCGCCGCAGCGGGATCCTATTCCCGCGCTTCGGGCTGAACGACATCGTCCGACCTACGCGATCGTATTCACGGCACGTCACCGACTTTGGCTACTACTTCGCCGTGAATGATTACGTGGACGCGCTCGTCAGCGCCGATTGGTTTGCCGGGCGGAGCGCGTCGATTCATGCGCAGGCCCAGTATCGCTGGATCGACCGGTTCATGAGTGGCCATCTCAGCTACACGCGGACCACCCAGCTCGACCAGCCCGCCAACAACAGTCGCATTGCCTGGAACCACGTGCAACGCTTCAACGCGAGCACCGATTTCAACGCCAGCATCGATTACATGACGAACGGACGGGTCGTACAGCGTAACTCGATCGATCCGTACGAGGTGACCTCGACCGTCGGCTCGACGGCGTCATTCAACAAGCGGTTCTCGTGGGCGTCGTTGAACATCGGGTTCAGCCGGCGCCAGGACCTGTCGTCCAATCACACCGACCAGACGTTCCCGGTGATCACGCTGACGCCGTCGACGGTGACGCTGGCGCCGTGGCTCACCTGGTCGCCGGCGTTCACGTATACGAATTCGCAGAGCTTCAATAACCCGGGCACCTTGCTGATCCCCCCGCGCACGCCCGGCGATACCGGCACCGATACGCTGCAGCTACACACCGGCGCTCGGCTCACGAATATCTCGTTTCAGACGCCGTTTCGGCTGGGCCGATGGAGCTGGGCGAACAGCGTCACGATTCAGGATGCAAATGCGAATGCTCGTGTCAGCTTCGACATCGTCGATAGTAGCGGCGCGAGCCACGTCGTCACGTTCGGGAGCTTTTACGAGACGCGGCTGAACTGGGAGACCGGTATCAATCTGCCGCCGCTGCTCACCGGCAGCTGGAAGATTCAGCCGGGCGTGGCGATCGTAAACAAGACGAGCGCCGGCCCCTTCATGATTCGGAATCCGTTCACGGGCGGGGAATTCCTGCAACAGGGCAAACGTCTGGCGTTTACGCTGGGCGCGTCGCCGACGTTTTTCGGCTTCTTCCCGGGATTCGGACCGCTCTCGCGAATCCGGCATTCGATCTCGCCGCTCGTCAGTTATCAATACGCACCGGGTGCCCGCGTCTCCGACGAGTTTGCGCGCGCGATCGATCCAACGGGCAGAAAGCTCAATGCCACCAGCGATCCGCAGCAGACGGTCAGCATCGGGCTGTCGCAGAACTTCGAAGCTAAGCTGAAGCCTGCGCCGGGAGACACCGCCGGCGAGAGGGAACCCCGCAAGATCAAGCTGCTCAGCATCAACACGAGCGCGATCGGCTACAACTTCGAGCAGGCCAAGATCGCGGGACGCGTCGGGTGGCAGACGCCCACCCTGAGTAACACGTTCGCGTCTGATCTCCTCCCGGGTTTTCAGCTCGGCATCGTGCACGATCTGTGGCGCGGGCAGGTCGGGACCGATTCGGCCACGTTTGATCCATTCCTGACGAGCCTGAACGCCTCCTTCCAGGTCACGCCCGCGACGATTGCGGGGCTGAGCAGGCTGTTTGGCCTGCGGTCGCGGCCGGTGCCGGAGCCACGGCCGGACACTACCCAGGGGCCGCAACGGGATTCGCGGAACTTCCGCCAATACCAGGGTGCGACACGAGATCCCAATCAGTCGGCGGGGACGGGGTCCGGAATGGGACGCGGGTACGGACGCCAGTTCAACCTGGGTGTCACCTTTACGAGCTCCAAGAACCGGTTTGACTCCGCGCAAGACAAGGAGCGCGCCGGTCGTCAGACCATGGGCCTGAACTTGGCGTTCAGTCCTACGCACAACTGGACCGCCAACTGGCGCACATCCTTTGACCTCGTCACCCGCCAGTTTGCAGATCACTCGTTGACGTTCCAGCGCGATCTGCGGCGGTGGCGCGCCAGCTTCTCGTTCGTCAAGACGGGGGCGGGGAACCTGGCCTTCAGCTTCAACATCGTGCTCACCGACCAGCCCGACATCAAGATGGACTACGACCAGCGGACCTACGTGCAGTAGTCGCTGTGTCCTCTCTGGGTGACAATCCCCCAGCGGGCATTTTGTCGTAAGTTTCTGATAATCAATCACTTCCACTTAGGCATGGCCTGTGCCTACAGGGAGAGCGATCCCCGTTCCCTGAGGCCTGTATGCGTATGCTCCTGTGCTTGCTGCTAGTGGCTGCGGTCGGCTGCCGCGAATACCTCGTGGACCCGGCTACCGCGCCTTCGACGCCGGCGAACCTGAGTTATCAAGTGGAGCCCAGCGGCGACCCCGATCGTCCTCTCGGGATTCTGCTGTTCTGGGATGACATCCCGGACGGCGACCTGTCGAGCTACCGCATCTACTCCCGCGGCTCGGTGAATGAGGACTTCGGCCTGCGCGGGGAAACCAGCTCCAACACGTTCCACGACAACGGCGTCCCCCATCTCCAGTACCTGGTGACTGCAGTGAACGATCAGGGTGCGGAGAGCGGGAACAGTAACATCGTCACCGTCGACGAGCGCCTTCAGCTCGTTTCGCCGGCGTGGTTGACGTCGATCTCGTTGAACGGCGCGATTCATCTCCAGTGGGACGACGGCAGCTACACCGACGATCCGGCGCGATTCATGTCGTACCGGGTGTACAGCGCCACCTACGACCTCGACACCGGCGTGTGCGGCGCGACGTGGCTGCTGGAAGGAACCACGATTGCCCCGGAATTCCTCGCCGCCGCGATGTCCAACGGCGTGCCGCGCTGCTTCGGCATATCCGCGCTGAGCATTGAGGGCTACGAGAGCCTCTGGTCGCCGCTGCGCCAGGACACGCCCCGGCCCGACGCGCGGAACACCCTGGCCTTTGCGTACGAGGAGAACCAGGCGCAATCCGGGTTCCGGTTCTGGCAGGATCTCAACACCGACGGCCGCGCACAGCCGTCCGAGCTGGGTCGCGTGCTCGACGGCAACCTCACCAGTATCGATTTCTGGGTCCATCGCGATCCGACCGATTCGACGCTCTGGATCGTTCCCGAGTTCGTCGGTACGCGGGCGCAGCTCTACAGCACCTCGCCGGTGACGGACCTGACGTCGATCGACTTTGCGCCGGCTGGCGGCTATGCGCGAAACATGATTCAGGCGCAGGCCGGCTACGCCTACGTGTTCGAGATCGTGGAAGGCGCGACGCTGCGGTATGGCGCCTTACGGGTCACGCACGTCGGCCGTGATTACATGATCTTCGACTGGAGCTTCCAGACTGATGTGGGTAACCCTGAGCTGCAGATCCGAGCCGGGCAGTCGACTGCCATGGCGACTGGCACCGGGGTTTCAGGCTCGAAATAGGCTAGCCTGCATCAGCGAAAGCGCCGGAGTGGTCAACAGCCACTCCGGCGCTTTAGCTTTTGTCCCCATGTCGAAGCCCTCCATACCGTCGGTGATGCTCGATGGTCATTCGCTTTCAATCGCCGACGTCGTCGCCGTGGCCCGGGGAAACGCGCCCGTCTCGCTCGATCCGAAGGCGCTGGCGGCAGTGCGGGAATCGCGCCGGGCCGTCGAAGCAGCCGTCGAGCGCGGGCAGACGATGTACGGCGTCAATACGGGGTTTGGCAAACTCGCGCACGTCCGAATCCCGCCGGAGCAGGCGCGCCAGCTGCAGCTCAACTTGATCCGCAGTCATGCGTCGGGCGTGGGTGAGCCGCTCGCGCACGACGCCGTGCGCGCCATGATGCTGCTGCGCGCGAACGTATTGGCGCGGGGCACGAGCGGCGTCCGCCCGGTCGTGCCGGAGCTGCTCGTGGAGATGCTGAATCGCAAGATCCATCCCACCGTCCCATCGCAAGGAAGCGTCGGCGCATCCGGCGATCTCGCCCCGCTCTCACACCTCGCGCTCGCGATGATCGGCGAGGGAGACGTGCGCGTGCCGAATCCGATTACGCTCGAGGCGAAGGAAGGCCTCGCGTTTGTGAACGGGACGCAGGCCCAGACCGGACTCGCCGCGCTGCTGGTGGCCGATGCGTGGACCCTGTGGCGTACCGCGCACGGCGCGGCCGCCATGAGTCTCGAGGCGGTGCGCGGGAGTCCCGACCCGTTCGACGCGCGCATCCACGATGCGCGTCCACATCAGTGGCAACAGCGGTCGGCGGCGCTGCTGCGCGAGCTGCTGGCCGACAGCGAGATCCGGGAATCGCACCGCGAGAACGATCCGCGCGTGCAGGACGCTTACTCGCTGCGCTGCACGCCGCAGGTCCTCGGTGCGGCCGGCGAGGGGCTCGCGTTCGCCGAACGGCTCGTCGCGACCGAGCTCAACGCCGCCACCGACAATCCCCTGGTCTTCGGGGACGAGGTGCTCTCCGGCGGCAACTTCCATGGCCAGCCGATCGCGCTGGCACTCGACGTCCTCGGCATCGCGCTCACGACGCTGGCGGGGCTGGCCGAGCGCCGGCTCGAGCGTGTGGTCAACCCCGATCTGTCTTCCGGCCTGCCCGCGTTTCTTGCCCACGATCCCGGGCTCGAGTCGGGGTTCATGACGGCGCAAATCGCCGCCGCCGCGCTGGTCGCGGATTGCCGCGTGCTGACGACCCCGGCCAGCGTGCAGTCGGTCCCGACGGAGGGAAACCAGGAGGACGTCGTGCCGATGGGCATGAGCGCCGCCTGGAAGGCCGGCCGCATTCTCGCGAATGCGGAGCGCGTCGTGGCCATCGAGCTGCTCGCCGGCGCGCAGGGGTTGGAATACCTGCAGCCGCTCAAGCCGGCCAAGGCCGTGGGCCGGCTGCATGCCGTGGTGCGCACGGTGGCGGCCGCGCTGAGCGGAGACCGTCCCATGACGAACGATATCGAGCGCATCGCCCGCGGAATTCGTGCCGGCATGTTCGCATGATCGTGCGGGCGCCGCGCGGGACCACGAAGTCGTGCAAGGGGTGGGTGCAGGAAGCCGCGCTGCGCATGCTCATGAACAATCTCGATCCCGAGGTCGCGGAACGGCCGCAGGATCTGGTGGTGTACGGCGGCACCGGCAAAGCGGTGCGCAGCTGGGCTGCGTTCGAGGCAATTTGCCGTGTGCTGCGCACACTCGGAGACGACGAGACGCTCCTGGTGCAATCCGGCAAGCCGGTCGGCGTGTTCACCACGCATGCGGACGCGCCGCGCGTGCTCATCGCAAACGCCAACCTCGTTCCGCGCTACGCCACCTGGGAGGTGTTTCGCGATCTCGAGCGACGCGGCCTGATCATGTACGGGCAGATGACGGCCGGTTCGTGGATCTACATCGGCACGCAGGGGATTCTCCAGGGCACCTACGAAACGTTCGGGGCGGTCGGGCAGACCCGCTTCGCGGGTTCGTTGCGCGGCCGCATCGTGCTCACGGGCGGCCTCGGCGGCATGGGGGGCGCGCAACCGCTCGCGGCGACGATGAACGGCGCCATCTGTTTGGCGGTCGAGGTCGATCCCGCGCGCGTGCAGCGCCGCCTCGACACCCGTTATCTCGATAGGTCCACGACCTCGCTCGATGAGGCGGTGGCCTGGTGCGAGGACGCCAGGCGCCACGACACGGCGCTCTCGGTCGGACTAGTCGGGAACTGTGCCGAGGTCCTGCCGGCGCTGGTGCGCCGCGGGTTCAAGCCGGACGTCGTGACCGATCAGACCTCGGCGCACGACCCGCTCAACGGCTACGTCCCCGCAGGCCTCAACGTGAGCGAGGCGGCCGAGCTGCGGCGCAGAGCGCCGGATGATTATGTGCAGCGCGCGCGCGCCAGCATCGCGCGGCACGTTCGCGCGATGCTCGAGTTTCAGAAGCGCGGTGCCGTGACGTTCGATTACGGCAACAACATTCGGACCGAAGCGCGTGACGCCGGCGTCAGCGACGCGTTCGACATCCCGGGTTTTGTGCCCGAGTACATCCGGCCCCTGTTTTGTGAAGGAAAGGGCCCGTTCCGCTGGGTCGCCCTGTCGGGCGATGCCAAGGACCTGCACCGTACCGACCGGTTGGTGCTCGAGCTCTTTCCCGAGAATGCGCATCTGAAGCGCTGGATCACTTTGGCGGCCGAACGCGTCGCGTTTCAGGGACTCCCGGCACGCATCTGTTGGTTGGGGCAGGGAGAGCGCGCCCGGTTCGGTATCGCGTTGAACGATCTGGTCGCGCGTGGGGAACTGTCTGCGCCGATCGTGATCGGCCGCGATCATCTGGATACGGGATCCGTTGCTTCGCCCTTTCGGGAAACCGAAGGGATGCGCGACGGTACGGATGCGATCGCCGATTGGGCGATTCTCAACGCGCTCCTCAATACCGCGTCGGGCGCATCCTGGGTCTCCTTCCATCATGGAGGAGGAGTGGGCATCGGCAACTCTCTGCACGCGGGTCAAGTCATCGTCGCCGATGGCACGCCCGCAGCGGCCAAGCGCCTGGAGCGGGTTCTCACCAACGATCCGGGAATCGGCGTCGCACGCCATGCGGATGCCGGCTATCCGGAGGCGATCGCCACGGCGCGCCGGGAGCATATCCGGCTACCCATGAACGAGAACCTCGACTGAAGACGCTGCTCGCGGGTGCCCGGCAGGTCGTGACGTGTCGTGGGCCGGCGCGAGCGCGGCGCGGGCGCGAAATGGCCGATGTCGAAGTCCTGCAAGACGCCGCGGTGCTGATCGACGGCGAGCGTGTTGCGTGGGTCGGTCCGCGCCCGCAGGCGCCGCCGACCGATCACGTGGTCGAGGTCAGCGGCGTCATCTTCCCCGGGCTCATCGACTGCCACACGCATGCCGTCTTCGGCGCGCCGCGGCTCGACGATCATGAGCGACGCGCGCTGGGTGTGGACTACAAGGCCATTGCCGCCGCCGGAGGCGGGATCTTGCAATCGGTGCGCGACGTGCGCGCCCGGTCCGAAGCGGAGCTCGAGGACCTGACACGCGCCCGGCTTCGCACCTTGATCGGCAACGGCGCCACGACGATCGAGGTAAAGTCGGGTTACGGACTGGAGCTCGAGGCGGAGCTCAAACAGCTGCGCGTGATCAAGCGTCTCGCCGCCGAGCTCCCGGCGACGCTGGTGCCGACATTCCTCGGCGCTCACGAGGTACCGCCCGAATACCGAAGCCAGCGGGCCGAGTATGTGCGACTGGTTTGTGAGGAAATGATCCCGGCGGTCGCGCGCGAGCAGCTCGCGCAGTGTTGCGACGTGTTCTGTGAACCGGGGGTGTTCAGCACAGCCGAGAGCCGCCAGATCCTGACGGCCGCCACGCGTCACGGACTTGCGGTGAAGCTGCACGCGGATGAGCTCGACGGGTCGGGAGGTGCGGAGCTCGGCGCCGAGCTGGGAGCATTGTCCGCGGATCACCTCGCGGCGATCTCGGATTCCGGGATCAAGGCGCTCGCCGCGAGCCCCACGGTGGCGGTGCTGCTTCCGGCGACGATGGTATTTCTCGGCAAGCGCTCGCAGGCACCGGCCCGGAGGCTCGTCGATGCCGGCGCGGCGGTCGCGCTGGCCACCGACTACAATCCCGGTACCTCACCGACGATGAGTTTGCCGCTCGTGATGGCGCTGGGGGTTTCGCAACTCGGCTTGCGTCACGCGGAAGTCGTGACGGCGGTGACGGTCAATGCCGCCGCTGCCCTTGGCCTCGCTGAGACCCGAGGCCAGATCGCGCCGGGATGCGTGGCGGACCTCACCATCGCCGCCGTCGATGACTGGCGCGAAGTCGCGTATTGGATGGGCCGAGGGGTCGTAAGCGCCGTCTGGACAGCAGGTTCGGCTTGTCCGGTCTAGTAGCCTCCGGTATCTTAGTGCTTCCATGTCCAAGCTCAAACAACTCGTCGACAAGGCGAAGGGCCTCGAAGCAAAGGACCCCAAGAGGGCCGTCGAGGTCTGGATCGAGGCTCTGGAAACCCAGGAGTCAGAGGGGGAAGGCAATGCCGACTTGTCGATTTACAACCGAGTTGGTGATCTCTACATCAAACTGAAAGATCCGGCTCAGGCCGCCGACTACTACGACAAGGCGGTCGACAAGTATGCCGAGCTGGGCTTTCATAACAACGCGATCGCGATGTGCAATAAGGTGTTGCGCAACGCGCCCGCCCGTCAGGCGACCTACCTCAAGCTCGCCAAGCTCTACGCGGCCAAAGGCTTCATCGCGGAAGCGAAGCAGAACTTCGTGGAATACGCCGAGCGCATGCAAAAGGCCGGGAAGATCGAGCATGCATTCTCCGCGTTGAAGGAATTCACTGACATTTCGCCGGAAAGCGCCAATCTCAAGGAGATGTTGTCCGAGCATCTCAAGATGTACGGCGGCGATCCAGGGAAACGGGCCTCGTCGGCGCGCGTCACGCCGCCGCCTCCCCCCAAGCCGAGCGGTGAGGAGCGTGAGGACGTCGGCAAGTCGGGGAAGCGGAAGACGTCCAGCCTCGTGTTCCTGGACCTGGACGAGCCGCGCGGCGCGAAGGGGAAACCCGCGCCCGCAGCGCCGGCTGCCAAGGCGTCGCCCGTGCCTCCACCCGAGCCGCCACCGCCACCGGTCGCGGAAACGTTGATCGAGGAAGTGGCACCCGAGCCGGATGAGTCCCTGCAGATCGAGACGACGAGTCTCGTCGATGAGTCCCCCGGCGGGAACCGCGGCGGGGGGATGCTGGAAGGGTTGGAGACCACGCAGGCCGACTTTGGGCAAGTCGCCGCCGCGCGTCCTGAGATGCCGTCCATTCGCGAGGACATCACTCCGTCCGACCTGGAGCTCGAGACGTTGCCGGACCTCGAGCCCACGGAGCCGGAGCCCCCGGAGTCGAAGCCGGCCGTCGAGCCCGCGGACGTCGTTGCACTGGACGCTGCCGATCTCGTGTTCGAGGGCAACGTCGAGACCCCGAAAAAGGCCGGCGGGAAGAAGCCGGACGCGAAGAAACCACCGGTATTCAAGAAGCCCGCTGCACCGGCCCCGGAGCCGCCGCGCGTAAAGCCGGTGGTTCCCAAGCGGCCGTCCGCGTCGCACAAGGCCGTCGAGGTGCCGCCGCTCGAGCTCGAGCCGGATTTCGAAACGACCACGACCAAAGCGGGGCACGATGTCGACGACCAGCCGCTTGCGATCGACGAGGCGCCTGCGCATCCGGACTTCATTCAGACCGAGGACGACACGTCGATTTCCCCTACCGGGCAGCGCGCGGGATTCATCGACCTTGGCATCGACGTCATCAGCAGCGGCAGCGATCAGGCGAGCTCGCTCGTGTTCTCGAACATCGAGGAAACTCCGGCGGCGCCGGAAATCGAGGAGCTCGAGTCGCGGGTGGCGGACAATCCCGACGATCCCGAAGCGCATCAGGCGTTGGGCGAAGCGCTGATCGAGCAAGGCGAGCGCGAGCGCGGTATCGAGGAGCTGGATCTCGCGGCTTCGGGCTTCGAGAACAACGGCAAGCTCACGCAGGCGCAGGATCTGATCGACGAGGTGCTGCGGCTCGATCCGAACAGCGTGCGGCATCGCCAGAAAGCGGTCGAATACGCGTTCAAGGCGGGGGACAAGCCCAAGCTGGTCGATGCCTATCTCGAGCTGGCCGATTCGCTGCTGCGCTCCGACCTGCCCGACAAGGCGCGCGCCGTGTACGCGCGCGTCGCCGAACACGATCCCAAGAACGAGCGGGCCAAAGCCGCGCTCGCGATGCTGGCTCCCGCGGTGGCGCCCCCGCCGCCTGCGGCCGGCAAGCCGGAGGGTAAGGTCAAGGCAAAAGACGCCAAGATGAAAGTGCGCGATGAAGCCGCGGCGGACGGGGACTTCATCGATCTTGGCTCGATGCTGACCGACGACGATGAGGAACTGCCGCAGAAGGACACGCGGCTCCGCGTGCAGGACGAGGAGCCGACGGGTGACGAGGAGCAGGACTTCCAGGACATGCTGGCCCGGTTCAAGCAGGGCATCGACGAGAACATCGACGAGGCCGACTTTCAGTCGCACTACGATCTCGGTGTCGCGTTCAAGGAGATGGGCCTGCTCGACGAAGCGATTGCGGAGCTGCAAAAGGCGCTGCGCGCGCCGGACGGGAAGCTGCGCACGTCCGAGATGCTGGGGATCTGCTTCTTCGAGAAGGGCGCCTATGGCGTGGCGGAATCGATCCTGCGCCGCGGCCTGGATCTCCCAGCCTCAGGGGATCAGGAGCGCCTCGGCGTTCTGTACTGGCTCGGCCGCGCCCTCGAGCAGCAGGGCAAGAAAGCCGACGCGCGCGAGCTGTACGGCCGCGTGTTCGCGGTCGATATCCGATTCCTCGATGCGGAGCAGCGTGTGAAAGCGCTCGCCAAGGCTAAGTAGCGTGAGTCAACAAGTCGCCCGGGTCACGCTTCAAGACGTGCAGCGGCCGGTGGCCGCGGAGCTGGAACAGGTGGTCGACGAGCTGCGGCGCGTGATCGCGGCCGACTTTCCGATCGTCAGCGAAGTCAACGAGCACCTGTTGCAGATGAAGGGCAAGCTGTTCCGGCCCACACTGCTGCTGCTGAGCCACCAGGCATCCGGCTCGCGCGATCCGCGCGCGGTGACGCTCGCGGCCGTGGTCGAGCTGATCCACCTCGCCACGCTCGTGCACGACGATTCGGTGGATCACTCGGTGCTGCGTCGTGGCTTGCCTACGATCAACGCGTTGTTCTCGCATCAGATCGCGGTGATCATGGGCGACTACCTGTACTCACGCGCGATCATCGAGCTGGTGCGGCTGGATGACCATGAGGCGCTGCGGGTGCTGGCGCGCGTGACGAACGAGATGACGGTGGGCGAAATGCGCCAGCTCGAAGCGCACGACAAACTCGCGTACGGCGAAGGCGCCTACGATCAGCTGATTCGAGCCAAGACCGCGTCCCTGCTGTCCGGCGCGTGCGAAGTGGGCGCCCTGGCCGCGCCCGCCCCCTACCGCCAGGCGCTGTCGCGCTTCGGAATGCTGCTCGGTATGGCGTTTCAGATCACCGATGACCTGCTCGATTACACGGAGCCGGAAGCGGTGACCGGCAAGCCGTCCGGTCTGGACTTGCGCGAGCACAAGGTGACGCTGCCGCTGATCGCGGCACTCGCGCGGATGCCGGCGGAAGGCCGGCGCGTGGTCGCGGATCTGATGGAGGCGGCGGAGCCAGGTGACGATCTGGTTGCTGAAGTGATTCGATTGGTAGAGGGGGCCGGCGGGCTCGAGACCGCGCGCCAGCGTGCGCTCGACCTGGCGCAACAGGCGGAGGCTGAGCTGGATGTGCTTCCGGTCTCGGCGGCGCGCGACGCGCTGCAGGGCAGCATCGCGTACGCCGTGGAACGGAGGAGCTAGCCGCCGTGCCTCCCGGTCCGCGCCGTCCCCTCTTCTATCTTACGGTCCTGGCCGTAGGTTTCGTCCTGGGCGGGCTGTTGCATGCGTTCCTGCGGCGCTTCCTGCCGCAGGGCCCGGCCAAGGAAGTGTTCACGTGGTCGGTCACGCCGACGATCGGACCGATCCACATGGATCTGCTCGTGATGTCAGTCACGCTCGGACCCATCGGGCTCGATGTATCGCTCCTCGCGGTGGTCGGCGTGGTGGTCGCGTATCTCGTCGCCCGCTCGCTCTTTTAGAAAGGCAACCCATGCTCCCGAATCTCGGCTTTACGGAAATCGCGATCCTGCTGCTCATTCTCGTGCTGTTCTTCGGGGCCAAGCGGATCCCGGAGATCGGTGCGTCGATCGGCAAGGGGATCAAGGAATTCAAGCGCGGCCTGAAGACCGAGGAGCCGCAGGATCCGCCGGCGTCGGACGCAGCGCTGCCTCCGTCCAGCGGCAGTGCGACCAGCAGTGGTGCGCCGAAGCGGTTGAACCAGTAAAGGGACTAGGGATTAGGGATTAGGGGCTAGGGATGGGACTGGGAAATCTCAGCGGCAGCGAAATTCTGATCCTTCTGCTGATCGTGCTGCTCGTGTTCGGCGCCAATCGGCTGCCGGAGGCGGGCAAGGCGGTTGGGAAGGGTCTGCGCGAATTCAAGCGCGCGCTCTCCGACGCGCAGAACAGCATAGAAAGCACGACGCCGGCCAACGATCAGCCGGCGCGTGACGCAAAACCGAAACGGCTGGTCGAGTAGCTTAGAATCCCGTCGTATCCGCCTGAGCGCGGAACAGATCTTTGCGTCGATCGACGATTTTTGCCTTGGCGCGTACCCCTTCCATGAACTGCTGAATCCGCGCCTGCTGCACCGCCTGGCGCAGCTGCGTCCGCTGCTCATCGCGCTGCGCGACCCACGCGCTCGAGTCGGCGAGCTTGCGGCCCATCGATTCGATGATGAAGTAGCCGTTCTCGCCTTCGACGACGCCGCTGCGCTCACCGACCCGTAGCCCGAACGCCGTCCCAATCACGTAGGGCTGGCCGCCGAGGTAGCTGGGCGGCCGGAGCCGCGTAAAGGGCCCGAACCGCTCGACCGAGAGACCGCGCGCGCCGGCCGCGGTGAGCTCGGGCAGGTCCTTGAGTGCACCGAACAGCGAATCGGCCTTCTGCCGGGCGAGCGATTTCTGCTTCTCGAGCCGGACCAGGCTCGTGACGCGCCCGCGGATCTGCTCGAGCGGCGGCACGCCCTCTTCGGTGACGGAATCGAGCTGGAAGACGTAGTAGGCCGGCAACGCCTCGATCACGGGACTGGTCTCGCCGACCGGCGCCTCGAAGGCCCACACGCTCACGTCCGGAATGACGTAGCGGCCAATGCTGAAGCGCTCGCCCTGCGTGACCTGATAGGTCGGGGACACGACGAGCCCAAGCCGTCTCGCTGCGCTGTCGAGCACGAACGGCCCCGTGCGCTCGGAGGCCTGGCGCTCGAGCGAGTCAGCGCGCGACTCGACTTCGTCCAGGTGCGTGCCCTGGAGCACGACCGGGATCAGGATGTGGCGCACCTTCATGGAGTCGCCTCTTGCCTGATCGACCTTGATGATGTGGTAACCGAACTCCGTGGCTACGGGGGCCGACGTCTGGCCCGGCTTCAGCGCGCGCACGCCCTGCATGAACTGCTGATCGAAGCCCTGCTCGTTGCGCTTGATCCAGCCGAGATCGCCGCCCCGCTGCCCGCTGACCGAATCGGCCGACTCGCGGCGCGCCACATCCTCGAACTTGACGCCGCGCGCCAGCTCCGCCCGCACGCGCGCGACATGCGCCTTGGCCGCGGCGCTGTCGGCGCCATCGGGCCGGCGCGGCAATGCCACAAAGCGCACATAGGCGACGGCGGGACGCTTCAGCTCGTCTTCGTGCTCGGAGATGTACGATCTCAGCTCTCGGTCACTGATCGGCGTCGTGTCGGAAACCGTGTACGGCCACACCGCGAGTGACGCGATCCGCACTGAATCGTGCTGGTCTCTATAGAGCCGCCACAGCTTGGCATCCGGCACGTACACATCGCTGGTGAGGAACTGTGCCAGCTTGATGCGCGGAATTTCTTCGCGGTAGATCGCCTCGAGCTGCGCCAGGACCTGCGGATTGGCGGTGGTGAGGAACTGGTTCCACTTGCGGGGATCGAACTGCCCGTCGGTCTGGAATTGCGGATCGTTCAGGACCTGCGGCGGCGGGGACGTGCGGGCCGCTTCAATGATCTCCGCGGCGCTCACGCGAATGCCGAGGCGCTTGTATTCCTGCTCGAGCAGCGCCTCCTGTACCATCTGATTGATGACTTGATCGCCGATCTGCTGTTCGTCTTCGCGGGTCAGGGCCACATTGCCGTTCTGCTCACGGTACTGTTCGTACGCGAGCTGGACCCGCCGCTGGTACTCGGTAACCTGGTATTCCTTGCGATTGACTTTGAGGATGACGTTGCCGCCGGGACCGAGGATCTCCATCACCTGGCCAACGGCAAGCCAGCCGACGAATGCGATCGCGAGGATGTAGAAGACCCACTTGGACTGGGCGCGCATGAGGCGCAGCATCGACTTCGAACTCCGTCAAAAAGGAGGATGAAGGGGCATAAGTCTAGAAACAACAACACACAATCACAAGCACACAGACCTGCGGGTCATTTGACAGCAACGCACGCCGAACACTATCTTCGTCCAATCCCCACAACGACTTAGGGCGTGGCCTACACCAGCGAGCTCGATAAGCTAGAGGCGCGGTTCCAGCAGAACCCCAAGGGTCGTAATTTCGCGCCCCTGGCCGACGCGTATCGTAAAGCAGGGCTTATAGATAACGCGATCGGGCTGTGTCAGGAAGGGCTCAAACTCCACCCCGATTACGTCAGCGCATACATCGTCTACGCCCGGTGCCTGG
>DASTDR010000307.1:0-9353 GCA_035710265.1 Gemmatimonadales bacterium
CAGGACGGAGTCGCGGATCCAGTCGGCGGCCGGGACGCCCTGCACGGCCAGGATCTCGGCGAGGCGTTCGGGACGCGCCACGCGCATCTCGTCGTTGGTCGCATAGTCCATGATGAACGGCCGCCGCTCGATACTCTTCAGCGCGAGCGGCGGCAGCGCCACGCGGCCCGCAATGGACGGCGGCGGCAGCAGCTCGAACTGTCCGTCGTTCAGCAGCGCGCCCCAGCGGCGCAGGCGCCGCACGAACTGGAAGTCCGTAGGCGCGGGCCGCGCGCCGATGTACGTGAGCGTCGCGGCGAACGCGGAGTCCCAGTTCGCGCGCACGCCGTCCCAGTAGGCATAGTTGTAGCGTGCTTCGGCCCAGAGCCCTGCCGCAACACGCTGCCGGTCCACGGCCACTGTGGACGCAGCGCCGGAAGCTCCGGCGCGCTGCGCGGCACAGAGCGCCGGGAACAATGCGAACAACCAGAGCGTACGGGGAAACTGCATGGCCCTAATCTATCTGTTGCTGTTCGCATCGCCCCAATTACTGCTCTACCTCTACCTGCGCGAGCGTCTCCCACGGTCGGCGCGGTTCTGGCTCGCGCTCGTCTTCACAATTTTCAACATCCCCTGGCTCATCGTCGCCGTACGCATGTTCTCCGGCAGCCTGTGGGGAATCAGTCGCATTCCCTACATCGCGCCGTTCATTGCGTGGCAGTTTCTTGGCTGGATCTTCTGCGGCCTGGTGAGCGTGTACTTGCTGGGCAAGGGAGTGGTATGGCTGGTTGGCAAACTGCGCGGGATGTGGGGTGTGGGACGTGAGACGTCAGCGGGCTTGCCTGCCCACACCCCACTCCCAACACCCCACGCCGTTACCAGGAGACAGTTCCTCGCCCGCGCCACCTATGCCTACGCCGCCGCGGGACTCGGGTTATCAGCCTACGGCATCTGGTCGGGGGAGCGGTTGCCGGTCGTCACGCGCCGGACGCTGTTCTTTCGCGATCTGCCCCTCCCCTTGAACGGACTGCGGGTGGCGCATCTCTCCGATGTGCACGCCGGTGTCCTGATGCGCGAAGACAAGATGCAGGAGATCGTCAAACAGACGAACGCCCTCGGCGCCGATCTGATCGTGCAGACGGGCGACATGATCGACATCTCGCAATCGTTCATTCCCGAATACGTGCGGGCGTTCCGCGATCTGCACGCACCGCTCGGCGTGGTGACGGTGCTCGGCAATCACGACCGCTATACGGGGCAGGATGCGGTGATTCGCGGGGTGCGCGATGCCGGGCAGGTGTTCGTGCAGAATGGGTCGCACATCGTCGAGCGCGATGGCGCCGCGCTCGCGCTGGTTGGCATCGACGATCCGCGCAATTGGCGCGCCGATGATCCGCAGGACGAGGACCTCGATCTCGCGCTGCGCCGCACGCCGCCCGCCCATGAAGCGTTTCGGATCCTGCTGGCCCACCGCCCGGGCGCGTTCGACGGCGCGATCGGGCGCGGGATTCCGCTCACGCTCGCGGGGCACATCCATGGCGGGCAGTTCTACCTGCCGGTGATCGGCTGGTCGCCGGGCCGCCTCATCACCAAGTACGTCATGGGCCATTTCGAGAACGGCGGGGGCGCCAGTCAGTTGTACGTGAGCCGGGGCATCGGCGTCGTGGGAATTCCGCTGCGCGTGTTTGTGCCGCCGGAGATCGGGCTGTTCGAATTAAGACGGGCGGACGGGCCGACGGGCTGACGGGCGGACGTCATGCAGCGATCGCACGCCAAGCCCCCTCGATTACGAGTCGTACGCTGGTGTCGCCCGGTTTCCATTCCGACCCGGCGATCTTGCCTAGCGCGTGACTGATCACGGCGAGCCACACGCCCGCCCAGACTTCGACGGCTCCGGTCCGTACCGCGTTCTGCGCTTTGCCCTCGGCCACGATGCGTTCGAGCGCCGTGCGAAACTCGCGCTCCGTCCTCCGGCTTTCCTCATCCAGCATTCCCGCCGGCGATTCCAATAGTCCCAGCTTCACGATCGCGGTGTCGTGCGCGGCGCCCTCCACGAGGCCGTGCGCCACTGCCGTGAGCTGCGCGCGTGCCGTTCCCGCTTCGGCTCTGCGCGGTGCATCCTGGACGACCCGGATCGCCCAGCGCTGCGCCGCCCGATACAGCTCGTTCACCAGATGCTGCTTGCTCGAGAAGTGCTTGTAGATCGTGCCTTCGGCGATCCCGGCTTTCTTGGCGATCTGCGCCGTGGTGGTGTCGTGATAGCCGCGCGTGGTGAACAGCTCCAACGCGGCGCGGATCAGGCGCTGGCGCGTGAGATCGGCGGAGCCGGTGGCGGCCGGTACGGAGG
Source organism: Gemmatimonadales bacterium (assembly GCA_035710265.1). GTDB lineage: Bacteria > Gemmatimonadota > Gemmatimonadetes > Gemmatimonadales > GWC2-71-9 > 20CM-2-65-7. The sequence continues at coordinate 2,327 of DASTDR010000307.1, forward strand.
GGTGCGTCACGAGGCCGAATCTACTAGCTTTCCGGCCGATTTTTTCCCGCTCATCGGCCGGAGGCGTCGTCGCAATGCGCATGCTTGTTCTGGGCGCGGGGCTCCAGGGTTCCGCCTGTGCCTATGACCTGTTACAACGTCCCGAAGTGGAGCGCGTCACGCTGGCCGATCTCCACCCGGACCGGCTGCCCGCGTTCCTGAAAAAGAAAAAGAGCAAGCGCCTGGTGACCGCCCGGCTCGACGCCACGAAATCGGCCGCGCTCCGCAAGCTGCTGCGCAATCACGACGCCGTCATGAATGCGCTGCCGTACTACTTCAACTATCCCGTCGCCAAGCTGGCTGTTGCGTCCGGACTGCATTGCGCCGATCTCGGCGGCAACACCGAAATCGTCCAAAAGCAGAAGACGCTGCACAAGGCCGCCCAGAAAAAGAAAGTCTCCGTCATCCCCGACTGTGGTCTCGCTCCGGGGATGGTCAACATCATCGCCGCCGAAGGCATCGCCCGAGTCGGCGACGCCGAGAGCGTCAAGATCTACGTCGGCGGATTGCCGCAGACGCCGGAGCCGCCGCTCAACTATCAGATCGTGTATTCGCTCGAAGGCGCGCTCGATTACTACACGACGCCGTCCTGGGTCCTGCGCGAGGGGCGTCCCGAGCGCGTCGACGCGCTGTCGGAGCTCGAGGACGTTCCGTTTCCCGCGCCCGTCGGCACGCTCGAGGCATTTCACACCGGCGGCGGCATCTCGACGATGCCGTGGGCCTACGCCGGCAAAGTGCGGACGATGGAGTACAAGACACTGCGCTATCCGGGACATGTCGCGATCATGCGGCCGGTGCGCGAGCTCGGACTGCTGTCACTCGATCCCGTGAGGGTCCGGGGAGTCGAGATCGTGCCGCGCGATGCCTTCATCGCCGCGGTCTCCCCGCGACTCACCAAGCCGGACGGCCGCGACCTCGTGGCGCTCCGCGTGGAAGTGCGCGGCAAGAGCGGCGCGCGCGTGGCCTGGCAACTGCTCGACTACTTCGACCCGGCGACCGGGATCAGCGCGATGATGCGCACGACCGGTTTCTCGCTCGCGATCACCGGCGTGATGCAGGTGGATGGCAGGATCGGCTCCCCGGGTGTGTACACGCCGGACGAGGCGGTGCCGTTTCGGGCGTACGTCGACGAGCTGGCGAAGCGAGGCGTGCGGATCGAAGAGGTTCAGTAGCTCCAGGAGCCACCGAACGTCACCTGGCTGCCTTCGGTGCCGAAACCGGCCTGGACTGTGATCACGGTGTTGCGGGCGAGTGCGAGCGCGAGCCCGCTGCCCCACGCCGAGTGCAGCCCGTTGTTCGTGAGCTTCACCGGCTCACCGGGGGCGAACACCCGGCCGACGTCGTAAAAGGCGATCAACTTCAGCTCGAGCACCCGCGGCGCCCAGAGCAGCCCGTAGCGCGCCTCGAGACCGCCCAGCAGCTTCCCCGGCCCGATGAACCGCCCGTCGTGATAGCCGCGCAACGAGCGGCGCCCTCCCATGGCGACGAACGGCCCCTCGCTCGATTCCATCGTCATCTGGGCCGACAGTGGCGGCGTCCCTGACATACTCTCGGCGCCCAGACGCCCCGCGATGATCAAACGCTCGAACGGATGGACGAACGCCCGGATCCCGGCTGTGGTGCGCGTGTAGCCCTTGCCCCAACCGACGAGCGCCTCGGCGAAGACGCCGCCGTGCGCGTCCGCCTCGATATCGCGGGAATCGAGCACGAGACCGATGCGTCCCACCGCGTCGCCGAAGGGATCCTCGTCGGAACCGATGGTGCCGTTCGCGCGATCGCGCGCGTACACGCCGCCGCCCGGCAGCTCGCGAAAATCGGTGCGATCCAGCGTCCCACCCACGAGGGCGCGCAGCGGGCCCGCAATCCGGCGCTGCACCGTTGCGCGCACACCACCCGTCACGCGGCTCACCTGGTAGAAGTGCGAGCGCCCCTCGGTGCTGTCGGGGTCGTATGGCGCGTCGTTCCCCTGACCGTAGTATCCCAGTCGATTCGCGCGAATCAGGCTGAGTGTGAGGCCGACGCGCCACCCCTCCCACAACGCGGGGGCCTGCCCGTCGAGCACGAAGGCGTAGCTGCCCTGCGTGCTCGCCCCGATGTCGAGCGCGGCGCGGGCGAAGTGCGGCTCGGGACGCTCCGCGAAGCTGATCGGACTCGAGACATCGTAATGCCCCGCGAACCAGAACCCGTCGACCGAGCTGTAATAGAAGAAGGGATAGAGCTGATCGATCCAGTACTTCCGCGGATCGAGCTCCTCCTGGGCCGCGAGCGACGCGGCGCCCCCCCCGAATGCGAGGAGCGCGAAGATCAGGTACGCGCGAATAGGTAGGCCGTATCGCGAATCTTGGCTTCCGTCCCGTCATGGGCGGCGTAGCGGCTGGGGAAGAGCGACGCCGCGCCGAATTCCCCGCGCTTGTTCACCGCATAGAAGTTCAGGCCGAACCTGGGCCGCCCCCGCTCGTCGAGCAGGCGCGGCTCCGTCGCCGCGACCACCCGCTTGAGCGTCTCGAGACAGGCATCGGTGGGCTTCATGCCGCGGCGCATGTGCTCGACCGTGAGGAACCCGCCGCACACCTTGATGTTCGACTCGCCGCGCCCCGTGGAGCCGGCAGCTCCCACCTCATTGTCGCAGTACTGGCCCGCGCCGATGATCGGCGAGTCGCCCACGCGCCCCGGAATCTTCCACGACAGACCGCTGGTCGTGGTCACCGACGAGATGTCGCCCTGCGGCGTGACCGCGTCGCAATTGATCGTGCCGGTCTTCGGCACGGTGAGCTTTTCCGCATCGGGAACGTCGATGAAGTTGTCGTTGGGGTTCAGGTTCGCGCGCCAGCGCAGCCAGGCCTCGCGCGAATGCTCGGTCATCAGGTCTTCTTCCTTGAAGCCGTACGACAGCGCAAACCGCTTCGCGCCTTCGCCGACGAGGAAGATGTGATTGGTGTACTTGAGGATCAGCTTCGCGACTTCAGAGGGGGTTTTGATGCCCTCGAGACAGCCCACCGCGCCGGCGCGTTTCGTGGGCCCATGCATGCACGACGCGTCGAGCTGCACCACGCCGTCCGCGTTGGGAAGCCCGCCGTAGCCGACCGAGTCGTCGTTGGGATCGAGCTCCTGGATCTTCACGCCTTCGACGATGGAATCGAGCGTGTCGGCGCCCTGCATCAGCATGTCGAACGCTTTTTGCACGGCGCGCAGTCCGTTGGCACTCGCGACGGCGACGGGCCTGGCCGCCCAGCGCGACTCCGGGGGCAGCGGCCGCGGCGGTCGCATGGCATGGGGGATCGCCAGAGCGGCGGCGGTCTGGAGGAAATCGCGGCGCGACACGGACACGGAGAGCCTCCGAAGTTGAACGAGTGTGTTGGTTTTACCCACTCGTGTTACGACTGTCAACTTGCTACGTTCCCACCCCGTGGAGCTTTCGCTTGTGGTCCCGGCTTATAACGAGCGGGACAACCTCGCCCCACTGCTCGCCGAGATTGCGGCGGCCCTCGACGCTGCCGTTCAGGGCTATGAAGTCATCGTGGTGGACGACGGCTCGACCGACGACACGCTCGCGACGCTCAAAACGCTGCGCCAGCGCTATCCGCAGCTGCACATCATCTCATTCGAGCGCAACGCCGGTCAGACGGCGGCGTTCGCCGCCGGCTTCCGGGCCGCGCGCGCCCCGATCGTCGTGACACTCGATGCCGATCTGCAGAACGATCCCGCCGATATCCCCAGACTCGTCGACGAGTTGCGGCGCAGCGGAGCCACCGCGGTCGCGGGCTATCGCGCCGCGCGCCGCGACAGTGCCTGGAAACGCGTGCAGAGCCGGATCGCCAATGGCGTGCGCAACCGCCTCAATGGCGAGGTGATCCGCGACACAGGCTGCTCGCTCAAGGCGTTCCGGACCGAGGCGGTCCGGGACCTGCCGCTGTTCACGGGCATGCACCGTTTCCTGCCGACCCTCATTAAGATGAACGGCGGCACCGTGACCGAAGTCGCGGTGGGACATCGTCCGCGCAGGGCTGGTGTAACCAAGTACGGCATGTGGAATCGGGTCTGGCGGTCGCTGCTCGATGCATTCGCCGTGCGCTGGATGCAGCGCCGCGCGTTGCGCTACCGCGTGCGCGAGGAGGTGTGATGGTGGGGGCCGGTCCGCACGCTACGCACGAGCAGTGGCTCGTGCAGATCGACGCCGAGCTGGACGGCGAGCTCTCGCTCATGGAGCGGGCGGCGCTGGCCAAGCACCTGGCCACGTGCGCGCACTGCTCGGGCGCGCGCGCCAGCCAGCTCGAGGTGCGGGTCGCCCTGGCCCGCTCGGCCGGTAATCCGCACGCGTTCGTGGTGCCGCGCCCGTCGATCCGCGCCGGCACGTTGACACTCTGGGTCATGGTCGCGCTCGCGGTCGGGCTGCTGGGCGGCTGGCTGGCGAGTCGCCGTTGGGGCGGACCCGGAAGTGGCGCACCGCTCGAGGATACGCGTGGGACTATCGTCGTTCAGTAGCCTCCTGCTCGTCGTGGCATCGCTGCAGGCGCCCGGGACCCGGCTCACCTACCGCATCCGCGTGATCGAGCCCGCGGCGGTCGCGCCGCGCATTCTGGCGAGCGGCGCCGTCAGTGGCCCGCTCGATAACGAGATGCGCCTGCTGGTCCGCACCGACACGGCGCAGGTCGAAGCGCTGTTTCATCTCAGCCCGTTCGGCGACACGGTGAGCCTGAGCGCCGAGTTCTATACGCGCCGGCTCGTGGGACGGTCGCGGCGCGGCCTGCCGTTGTGGGAAGAAGACACCTACCAGCGCGTCGTGCGGCTGGCCTGGAGCGATACCGCGCGGATCTATCCGTTTGGAGGGAGCGGGGGGCAGGGTGCAGCGCGGTCCGCTCGAATCGAGATGATTCTCGAACGGCAGTTCGCCGGTGGCGAGGGGCGTCCCGCTGAGCTGTTCGAGCACGTCGATTCGACCCGCGACATCCGGATCGAAGCCGTGGTGCGGCCCCGGCGGGCGCGCGTCATCCTGAATCTGGTCCGCGGCGATACGGTCAGCGGGCCGCGGCCGATGGACCTCGTGCTCGACGAGCCGCCGCGCGTCGTGCAGCTCGTGCTGCGCGGCCGGGCCACGACGCTGGTGGTGAGCGTGGAGCGCCCCAATCCGACCGGGGCGGCGCGCGACCGCGCCCTGGCCCTCGATGCCGAAGTGCTCTGCTTACGCGTCGCCCCACCCGACACGCCCCAGCCTGTCGGGACGGTGTGCGGCAAACTCAACAACGTGGCACGCCTGCTGCCCCTGCCAACCGGCGATACATTAGCAGCAACATTCGCCTGGCCGGGCGCGCGCTGATGCCACGACGGAAACGCCTCGATCCCGAAATCTTCCACCTTCCCATCGACAAGATGCGGGAAGGCTATTACTCCGACAAATACTTCGTACGGGCGCGCGATCTGCTGCGCAAGGACAGACATCGTCCCCGCGTGACCATGCAGGTCTTCGGCAAGTCCCACGCCTACCTCGGCGGCATCGACGAAGCCATCGCGATTCTGAAGCTCTGCGCCGAGCGCTGGGACGAGCTCGTCGTTCATGCGCTGTACGACGGCGAAGAGATCGAGCCGTGGGAGACGGTGCTGACGATTGAAGGACCGTATGATGCCTTCGCGGTGCTGGAGACGCTCTACCTCGGCGTGCTGGCCCGCCGCACGCGCGTCGGAACCAACACGCGCGCCGTGGTGGAAGCGGCGAAGCCGAAGGAAGTCATGTTTTTCCCCGCGCGCCACGATCACTGGCTCGTGCAGACCGGCGATGGCTACGCCGCGCACATTGCCGGAGCGATCGGTGTCTCGACCGACGCCCAGGCCTCGTGGTGGGGATCGGAAGGCGTGGGGACGGTGCCCCATGCGCTGATCGCGGCCTATGGCGGAGACACGGTGAAGGCCTCGTGCAAATTCGCCGAGCTCGCCGATCCGGCGATCCGTCTGATCACGCTGGTTGATTACGACAATGACTGCGTCGGCACCTCCCTCGCGGTCGCGCGCGAGCTCGGCGAGCGGCTGTACGGGGTGCGGCTCGACACGAGCGAGACCCTCGTGGACCGCTCGGTCGTTCCCCAAATGGGCACGTTCAAGCCCACGGGTGTGAATCCGCAGCTCGTACGCAACGTGCGCCGCGCGCTGGACGCGAGCGGATTCCAGCACGTCAAGATCGTCGTGTCGGGCGGCTTCACCGTCGAGAAGATCCGCCAGTTTGAGGAAGAAGGCGTGCCGGTGGACGCGTACGGCGTCGGCTCGAGCCTGTTCCAGGGCCGCTTCGATTTCACGGCGGACGTCGTCATGATGGAAGGGAAGCGGATGGCGAAGGTGGGAAGAGCGTATCGACCGAACCCGCGATTGGAGCTAGTCGAGTAGTACGCATCCCCTTGCACTGTCTAGCCACTGTGCATAATTTTCCGTCCAAATGAATAATCATGCATCCGTCCCGGTCGGCGTTCTGGGGGCCTCTGGGTATGTCGGCCAGGAATTGCTGCGGCTGCTGCACGGCCATCCCGGCGCCACCGTGGCGTTCGCGACGGCCGAATCGGCAGCGGGCGAATGGGTCGATGGCGTCGAGCTGATCAAGGCCGCCGACGCGCCCTGGCAGCAGGCCGAGATCGTGTTGTCGGCGCTGCCGCACGGCGTGTCGGCGCGCTACGTGCACGAAGCGCGCGCCGGCGGCAAACGGGCGGTCGACCTGTCGGCCGATTTCCGGCTTTCCCCCGACGCCGTCTATGGCCTCACGGAGTTCACGCGGCCGCGCGTCGCGGACGCCGAGCTCGTCGCGAATCCTGGATGCTATCCCACGGCCGCATTGCTCGCGCTGATCCCGCTCGCGCAGCTCGGCCTGATCGACCCCTCGCGCGAGATCATCATCGACGCCGCGTCCGGTGTCACCGGCGCCGGTCGCAATCCAAAACGTGAGCTGCTGTTCGGCGAAGTTGCGGAGGATTATCGCGCCTACGCGATCGGTAATACGCACCGTCATCTC
>DASTDR010000308.1:0-2776 GCA_035710265.1 Gemmatimonadales bacterium
GCCGGTCGATGTGGTCGGACGGCCCGTATTCGATCGTATGCGGAACGAGATCGGGCAGCCGATGCTGGTCGACTATCGGCCGGGCGCGGGCACCATCATCGGCTCCGAGCTCGTCGCCAAGGCGCCGCCCGACGGCTACACGCTGCTCCTCACCGGCACGCCGCACGTCATCAGCGCGCACCTCTACAAGAAGCTGCCGTACGACGCGCTCAAGGACTTCACCCACATCGCGCTCGTCGCCTCGGGACCCTACGCGCTCGTGGTGAATCCGCAAAAGCTTGCCGTCAGCTCGGTGCGCGAGCTGATCGCAGCCGCAAAAACGCAGCCGGGCAAGATCGATTTCGCGAGCTCGGGCAACGGCAGCGCGCAACATCTCGTCGGCGCCCTTTTCAACTCGATGGCTGGGATCGACCTCAACCACGTACCGTACAAGGGCAGCGGCCCGGCGATGCAGGATCTGATCGCAGGACAGGTCGGCGTGTCCTTTGCCGGCATCCCCAACGTGCTCGGCCATGTGAAGTCGGGGCGACTGCGAGCGCTCGGGGTGACGACCGCCAAGCGCTGGAGCGAGCTTCCCGAGATCCCGACCCTCGCCGAAGCCGGTGTCCCGGGCTACGAGGCGACTCTCTGGCTCAATGTTTCCGGGCCCACGGGGATGCCGGCGGAGATCGTGCAGCGGTTGAACGGCGAGATCGATAAGGCGCTAAGAGACCCCGAGGTGCAGGCGAACTTCCGCGCTGCGGGCGTCGAGGCGACGTCCATGGGCCCGCAGGAGCTGAATGCCTTCATGAGCGCCGAGCATGAGAAGTGGGGCCGGGTGGTGCGCGAAACCGGCGCGACCGTCAATTAATCGTCGCGTCCTCGCCCTGATCGCCGCCCTGGCTGGCGCAGCCGGGGCAGCGATGGCGCAGGACAGCCCGGAGGCCGAGGGGGTTCTATCGTTCGCCGAGCTCGAAGCCGCAGGCGCGCGCATCGGCGAGATCCGGGTCATCACCCAAGACATCTTCGATTTGGAAGACCCCGCGGAGAACAACTGGCTCTTCCGCCTCGCGAACAAGCTTCACATCCAGACCCGCCCGACGGTCATCCGACGGCTGCTGCTCTTCAAGACGGGGGACCGAGTCTCGGTGCAGGCGATCGAGGAAACCGAGCGCTTGCTGCGCGCAAAGCATTACCTGTACGAAGTGAGCATCCAGCCGGTCTCGCACCGCGACGGGGTCGCCGACATCGAGGTGAAGACCCGCGATAGCTGGTCTCTCGACATCGGCATCGGCGCCAGCCGGGAGGGTGGTGAGAACAAGGGCCGCGTCGCCATCAAGGAGGACAACCTGTTGGGTACGGGCATCACGCTGGGCATCGGGTACACGTCCGACGTGGACCGCCGCGGCACCGAGTTCAATATCTCCGACACCAACTTGTTCGGAACGCGCGGCGTCGCGGCCTATTCGTACGCGGACTACGACGACGGCAGCAGCCAGTCATTCACCCTGCAAAGACCCTTTTACGCCCTGGATGCGCGCTGGGCCGCCGGAATCGGCGGCGCCGAGTATGACCAGGTGACGTCCCAGTACAACGCGGGCGACGTGATCGCCGAGTACCGGGTCCGCAGCAAATCGTCCGAGGCGTTCGGCGGCTGGTCGCCCGGCCTGGTCTCCGGCTGGACGACCCGTTACTCCGCTGGCGTCTTTTACGACGACAAGGACTATGAGCTCGAGCCGGGGAAGGCGCCGCCGACGCGCCTGCCGTCGGACCTGACGGTCTCCGGCCCGTTCCTGCGCTTCGAGCTGATCGAGGACGCGTTCCGTACCGACGTGAACTTGAACCTCATCGGGCGCGTGGAGGACTTCGCGATGGGCGTGCAATCCAGGCTGCAGGTAGGCCGCGCGCTCACCGAATGGGGCTCGACGCGCGAGTCCTGGGTCTACAGCCTCAGCGTGAGCAACGGTTTCGATATCACGCGAGACAGCTTCCTGCTTGCGAGCGCCGCCGCGTCCGGGCGCTATGCCGAGGAGGGCGAGAACCAGGCCGTCGGTGCCATGCTGCGCTATTACCATCGCAGCGGGCGACGGTTCGTGTACTACGCCGCACTTTCCGCGGACGCGGTGGACAACCCGGACGTGCCCGGTCCGCTCGAGATCGGCGGCGACAACGGCCTGCGCGGCTATCCGCTGCGCTACCAAGCGGGCGAACGGCGGGTTCTCTTCACGGCCGAAGTGCGCGGCTACACCGACTGGTATCCGTTCCGCCTGTTCCGCGTCGGTGGCGCGGTGTTCTACGACGTCGGGCGCGCCTGGGCAGGCGAGAACCAGAACACGGTGAACCCCGGTTGGCTGCACGACGTGGGGTTCGGGCTTCGCCTGCTCAGCGCACGCACGTCCAAGGGCAACGTGTTCCACGCCGACGTCGCCTTCCCGCTCGTCCGCGACCCGAGCATCGACAGCGTGCAGTTCCTGTTCAAGACGAAGGTCGCCTTCTAGCGGCAGCGCTACATGCTGCGACGGTACTGGCCGCCCACTTCGAAAAGGGCGTGCGTGATCTGGCCGAGCGAGCAGACGCGCACCGCATCCATCAGCACCGTGAACACGTTCTCGTCCCTGATCGCTGCCTGGCGCAGCCTGTCCAATATCGCGGGACGGGCTTCGGCGTTGCGCCGCTGAAACTCGCGGAGTCTCCTCAGTTGCGACTGCTTTTCGTCCTCGGTCGAGCGGATGAGCTCGAGCTTCTGCGGAATCGGATCGCCGTGCGGGTTGCGGAAGGCGTTCACGCCGACGATCTC
>DASTDR010000309.1:0-9437 GCA_035710265.1 Gemmatimonadales bacterium
GTCGCCTTCGGAGGACTCGTCACCGACGCGAACCGGTTCACGGAAGCGCTGGAGCAAACACCGCCCGGAGCGCTCGCGAGCATTGCCGTGGATGGCGAGACGTTCGGCCATCACCATAAGAAGGCCGACGAAGCTGTGGCGGAGGTCGTGCGACGACTCCGCCAATCCCACAACGTCGCGATCACCGATTTCGCCTCTGTGCTGCGCGCGCATCCGCCCGAGGAAACCGTGGATCTCGTCGAGCCAACGTCCTGGAGCTGCTCGCATGGGATCGAGCGCTGGCGTGCCGCCTGCGGGTGTCATATCCATTTCGACCGGCCGTCACAGCAGGACTGGCGCGCGCCGCTGCGCGCCGCGGTCGACTGGCTCGCGTCCGAAATTCACGCGATTTACGAACGCGAAGGGCGGCAGCTGCGCGGCGGGCCGTGGGCGTTTCGGGATGCGGCCGGCGGGAGCGCACCGGTGTCCGGTGATGACAACACCGAGCGGCTCGTCGAAATGGAGCGCGGCGTGTTGCGCGCGATGACCTCGTGCGGCTGGTTTTTCGACGACATCGCCGGTCTCGAGGGCCGCCAGGTCCTGCGCTATGCCGCGCACGCGATCTCACTCGCCGGACCCGAGGGCGCGCGGCTCGAAGCGGGCTTCATCGAGAAGCTCGGCGACGCGCGCAGTAATGATCCCGCGGCCGGTACGGCGGCGGAGGTGTTCCGCCAGCTGCAGCAGCCCACGCCGTCATGAAGCCGCCTCTGCGATTCGTCTTCGGGCTGCACCTCCATCAGCCCGTGGGAAACTTCGACCACGTGATGTCCGACCACGTGCGGGACGTGTACCGGCCGATCATCGAACGCACGAGCGCCGCCGGATTTCTACCGCTCACGCTGCACGTCTCCGGTCCGCTGCTCGAGTGGCTGGAGCAGCACGAGACCGGCTGGCTCGACATGATCGGCCGGCTGGCCACCGACAAAAAACTCGAGCTGTTGCTCGCGGGATTCGACGAGCCGATCCTCGCCGCCCTGCCGAGGCCGGATCGCCTCGAGCAGATCGGCCGCCTCCGCGAGTATTTGCAGCGGCGGTTCGGCGTCGAGGCGACGGGCCTGTGGCTCACCGAGCGCGTGTGGCATCCCGGCCTAGCCGAGGACCTGGCGGAAGCCGGTGTGGAATACGCCCTGGTGGACGATCGCCATTTCCTGGTGTGCGGCTATCGCAGTGAGGATCTGCACCGCCCGCATCTTACCGAGGCGAACGGCCGCCGCGTGGGACTGCTCGCGATCGACGAGCGCCTGCGCTACCTGATTCCGTTCCGGCCGCCGGAAGAGACGGCTGCCTACCTGCGCGAGCTGCGCAGCCGCGGACACGAGCTGGCCGTCCTGGCGGATGACGGCGAAAAGTTCGGCGGCTGGCCGGGAACCAAGGACTGGGTCTACGGCTCCGGCTGGTTGGACGAGTTCCTCAAGACGATCGGGAAGCTGATCTCCGGCGGCGAGGTCGTCCTGTCCACTGGCCAGGATGCGTTCCGCCAGGTGGCGTCGGGAGGGGTGGCATATCTGGGGACCGCCTCTTATCGCGAAATGGAGAAATGGGCCCTGCCTTCAGCCGCCCAGAAGGCGCTTACCAAGCTGGAAGATGAGCTCGGCCCCAAGCATCTGGAGGCGTCGGCACCGTTCGTGCGTGGAGGACACTGGCACCATTTCCTGGTCAAGTACCCAGAGTCCAACCGTATGCACAAAACGATGCTGGCCCTGTCGAACCTTTCTCGGAACCGCGGGGACCCACCCGAGGCACGCCGAGCGATCGGGCGCGCGCAGTGCAATGACGCCTACTGGCACGGCGTGTTCGGCGGCCTGTACCTCCCGCATCTGCGCAATGCCGTGTGGCATCAGCTCGCCATCGCCGAGCGCGTGCTGCGTCAGGGTGAAGGGCTGGCCTGCGAGGAGCTGGATCTGGATTACGATGGCTTCCCCGAGCTGTGGGTCCACTCCGCCCAGTTCTCGGCGCTGATCAGTCCGCACCGCGGCGGCGCCATCGAAGTGCTCACCCGCTTCAGCGACTCCACGAATCTCGCCGATGTGCTGACGCGGCGGCGCGAGTCCTACCACGAGCCGCCCAAACCACACGGGGGGGCGGGAGCGGGGACCGGGGCCCATCATCACGATGACAAAGGGAGCGGCACCGCCAGCATTCACGACATCGAGAAAGCGGCCCGGCTCAAGGAACTGCCGCCGGTGGACACCGAACCCCGCGCGATTCTCGTGGACCGCCTGCTCGCCGGCGATATCACCCCATCCGATTACGCCGCCGCGCACTACAAGGCGCTGCGCTCGTGGGCGACGACGCCGCTGCGCGCGAGCGTCACGCAGTCCGGAGACCGGCTGGCCATCCTGCTCCAGGGCGAAGGTCTCGAGAAGACACTCGAGTTCGACGCCGCCGGCTGCCTGTTCGTGTCATACAAATGGGATGCGACGGGCCTCCCCGCGAGCGCACTGTTCGCGCCCGAGCTGTCGGTGTCGCGCAGCGTGCCGGTGCGCGTGCGGCCCGACGTCGAGATCTGGCGCTCGGAGATCACGACCGTCGCGCGGAGCGAGCGCGGCTTTGAAGAAACCGTACAGGGCTTCTCCATCACCCCGCGGTGGCCGGCTCAACTCGGAGCAGCCGGTCTGGAGCTCGGTCCTTGAGTGTGCGGCGCCGTTGCACGTATCGCGTGCAGCTGAACGCGAGTTTCGGGTTCGATCAAGCCGCCGAGGTTGCGGATTATCTGGCCGCACTCGGCGTCAGTCATTTGTATACCTCGCCCTACCTCCAGGCGGCCCGCGGCAGCCAGCACGGCTATGACGTCGTCGATCATTCCCGGCTCAGCGCAGACCTCGGCGGCCAGGCAGGACACGCGCGGATGATCGCCGCGCTCAAGCGGGCGGGACTGGGACATCTCATCGACACGGTTCCCAACCACATGTCCATTGCGGGCCACGACAACCGCTGGTGGTGGGACGTCCTGCGCAATGGGCTCGCGAGCACCTATGCGCGTTTCTTCGATGTCGAGTGGGAGCCGCCGGAAGTGCGTTTGCGCAACACGCTGCTGCTGCCCGTGCTGGCGGATCAATACGGGCGTGCGCTGGAGCGAGGCGAGATCCAGCTGCGCCGCGACGGGACCGCGTTCACCGTCCGGTACAAGGATCACCACTTTCCCGTCGAGCCCAGATCGCTCGCCGGGCTGCTGCGCGTCGCCGCCCAGGCCAGCCAGTCGGAGCGCCTCGCCTTCATCGCGGATGCATTCGAGCTCCTGCCGCCGCCTACGGAAACCAATGACGCGGCGCAGGAGCGGCGGCGCCGGGACGAGCGTGTCGCGAACGAGCTGCTGGAGCGCTTGCTCGACGCGGAGCCGGAGGTCGGCCGCGCGCTCGATCGCGCCGTGGACGCCTGCAACGCGGAACCCGACTCACTCGACCGGTTGCTCGAGCAGCAGAACTATCGGCTGGCGTGGTGGCAAGCGGCGGAGCGGGACCTGGGGTATCGCCGCTTCTTCGACGTCAACACGCTGATCGGGCTGCGCGTCGAAGTTCCCGAGGTGTTCACGGAAACGCACCGCCTTGCCGCCGAGCTGGTGCAGTCGGGCGCGGCGGACGGGTTACGCATCGATCACGTCGATGGCATCCAGGATCCCGGACAATACCTGCAGCGGTTGCGTGAGCATTGTCCCTGCTACGTCATCGTGGAGAAGATCCTGCAGGATGAGGAGCGCCTCCCCGAGGATTGGCCGGTCGAGGGAACGACTGGCTATGACTTTCTCAATCTCGCTCTGGGACTCTTCATCAATCCGCGCGCCGAGGCGCCGCTCACACAGTTCTACGCCAGCTTCGCGGGCGTGTCGGACTCCTACGCGGACGTCGCACACGAGAAACGGTTACTCGTGGTGCGCGAAGGCCTGGGAAGTGATGTGAACCGCCTGGCCGAGTTGTTGCTACGGATCTGCGAGCGTCACCGCCGCCACCGCGACTACACGCGCCACATGCTCACCGAGGCCGTGCGCGAGGTGCTCGCCTGCTTCCCGGTGTACCGGACGTACGTCCGGCCAGGCCACGAGGAACTGCGCGACATCGACCGAACCACGATCGATGCAGCCGTCACCGAAGCCAGGCGGCGCCGTCCCGACCTCGACGCGGAGCTGTTCGTATTCCTGCGAAGCCTGCTGACCCTGGGCGTACGCGGCGAGCTGGAGAGTTCGTTCGTCACCCGGTTCCAGCAGCTCAGCACGGCAGTGATGGCGAAAGGCGTCGAAGACACCGCGTTCTACAGCTACAACCGCTTCGTCGCGCTGAACGAAGTCGGCGGCAATCCAGCGCGGTTCGGCGTTGCCCCGGCGGAATTTCACGCTCGCATGGCCGAGGTACAGGAACGCTATCCCCAGACGATGAATGCCACGGCGACGCACGATTCCAAGCGCGGGGAAGACGTCCGCGCGCGCCTGGCCGTCATCTCCGAGTGCCCCGGCGCATGGACATCCGCAATCCAACACTGGTCGCAGCTCGCCGAGCGCTACCGCGCCGGCTCGCTGCCCGATCGCAATACCGAGTACCTGTACTATCAGATCCTGGTCGGTGCCTGGCCCCTGACCATCGAGCGCGCGCTCGCCTATATGGAAAAAGCGACGCGTGAAGCCAAAATCCACACCTCATGGACCGCGCCCAACGAAGCATTCGAGACGGCGCTGCGGCAGTTCGTCGAGCGCACGCTCGCCGATCCCGAGTTCATCAACGCGGTGAAGGACTTCGTCGATTCGATCATCGGCGCGGGTCGCGTGGTTTCACTCGCGCAGGCATTGATCAAGCTCACGGCGCCCGGCGTGCCCGACCTCTATCAAGGCACCGAATTGTGGTCGTTGTCGCTCGTGGATCCGGATAACCGCCGGCCTGTGGACTACGCGCTGCGGCGCCGCCTGCTGGCGGAAGTCGTCAATGCGTCGCCGGAGCAGGTGCTCGAGCGCATGGACGAAGGCGTGCCCAAGCTCTGGATGATTCACCGCACGCTGCGGGTCGGCGCGGGCGGATGTTACCAGCCGCTCGCCGCCGAAGGCGAGCATGCGCAGCAGGTGCTGGCGTTCGGCCGCGGCGCGCGGCTGATCACCGTCGTTCCGCGCCTCACCCTGGAGCTGCGCGGCGGCTGGGGCGACACCGTTCTTCCCCTGCCCGAGGGGCGGTGGCGCAACGTCTTTACCGACGAATCCCATACCGGCCGTGACCGGCTGGCCCACCTGTTTGCCCGCTTCCCCGTGGCACTCCTCGCGCGCGAGGACGAGCAGGTTATTCTCAAAGGATGAACAGCCGCGCACCAACGATCCTCGCGTGTCTTCTGCTGGTGGGGTGTGGCCGAGCGCAGTCTCGGGACGAGGCCGTCACCGATACCGCGAGGGTCAGCGCTAGCGCGGTTACGGACTCCGAACCGGTGAGGAGGACGCCCGCTGTGCCCAACGCACCCAAAACGATCGACGCGGTGCTGGCCGCGCACAACGATTCGTTGCTGGCCGTTCCGGGCGTGGTCGGAACGGCGGTGGGCCGCTGCGGCGGCGCACCCTGCATCCGCATCCTCGTGACGCGCACCAGCGACGAGCTGCGCCGCCGCATTCCGCGCGAGCTGGAAGGTTTCCCGGTCCAGATCGACGTCACCGGACCCGTTGTCCCCCGCTAGCCCGTTCGACGCGCTCGCCGGCGAGCTCGCCGCAATCGCCCGGCTCTGTTACGCGCGCGGCTGGGCGCTCGGCACGAGCGGCAATTTCAGCGCGGTGCTCAGCCGCGATCCGCTCACCCTCGCGATCACCGCGAGTGGGCTCGACAAAGGGCTGCTCGAATCGCAACACATCGTCGCCGTCGACGACCAGGGCCGGGTGCTGCCGGGGAGGGGCGCGGGAGCGCCGTCCGCGGAGACGGCGTTGCATCTCGCGATCGTGCGCGCGCTCGGCGCGGGCGCGGTATTGCATACGCACTCCATTTGGAGCACGATTCTGTCGGATGGCGCGAGCGACGCGGCGGGCGGGCTCTCCATCGACGGATACGAGATGCTGAAGGGCCTGAACGGCGTCCGCACCCACGAGCACCGCGAATGGCTGCCGGTGGTGGAAAACACCCAGGATTGGACGGCCGCCGCACCCCGCGTCGCGAGGACATTGCGGGAGCATCCCGAGGTGCACGGCTTCCTGATTCGCCGTCACGGCCTGTATACCTGGGGCAAGGATCTCGCGGAGGCCAAGCGGCAGCTCGAGATCCTCGAGTTCCTGTTCGAAGCGATGGGTCGAAAGCGAGGCATGACATGGCAAGCGTGAGAATCCCGGACGAGCAGCGGACGTTGACCGAACAAGGCGACGTCACGGCGTATCTCGCCGGGCTGGGCATCGAATACGAGCGCTGGCCGCTCGCGCAGCGCGCGGCAGCGAACGCGCCGCCCGACGCGGTGCTCGCCGCCTATGCGCCGGAAATCAACCAGCTCAAGGCGCGCGGCGGGTACGTGACGGCCGACGTCATCGATGTAACGCCGGCGACGCCGGGGCTCGACGCGATGCTCGCCAAGTTCAGCACCGAGCATTGGCACGACGAAGACGAAGTACGGTTCATCATTCGCGGCCGGGGCCTGTTTCACATTCATCCGGCGCAGGGGCCCGTGATCGCCATCGAAGTCGAAGCGGGCGACCTGATTCGCGTGCCCCGCGGCACGCACCACTGGTTCGACCTGTGTGCCGACAAAGACATCCGCGCGATCCGGCTGTTCCAGGACAAGGCCGGGTGGACGCCGCACTACACAAACAGCGGGACCGACAAAGGCTATCAGCCGCTCTGCATGGGGCCGGCCTATATCCCGCTCGGAGCGTCGGCGCGCCCGATTTGACCGGAGTTCGAGCCGTTCTGCTGGACATCGAGGGCACCACCACGCCCATCGAGTTCGTCCACAACGTGCTGTTTCCGTACGCGCGCGCGCACACGCGCGACTTTCTGTCGACGCACGCCGGCGACGATGCCGTGCGCGCCGACATCGTGCTGCTGCGCCGCGAGCATGCCGCCGAACAGCCCCGACCCGCTGATCTTCCCGCGTGGAATCCCGCCGACGAGCTGCACTCCGCCGAGACCTACGTGTACTGGCTCATGGATCGCGACCGCAAATCGACCGGACTCAAATCGCTGCAAGGCAAGATCTGGGAGGCGGGCTATCGCGCGGGCGAGCTCAAAGGAAAAGGAGAGGTGTACGCGGATGTTCGCCCTGCCCTCGCGCGCTGGCACGCCGCGGGCAAGCGCATCGCCATCTTCTCGTCCGGAAGCGTCCAGGCGCAGCGAAATCTGTTCGCCAATACGACCGCGGGCGATCTCTCGACTTTTCTTTCAGGGTACTTCGACACGACCACGGGGCCGAAACGCGACGCGCGCAGTTATCGCCGCATCGCCGCCGAGCTGCGAAGTCCGCCCGACGCCGTGTTGTTCGTCTCCGACGTGAGCGCCGAGCTCGACGCGGCCCGCGGCGCGGGCATGCAGACCGCCCTGTGCGTCCGCGGCGCGGCTCCCATCATCGACAATGGACATGCGGTCATTCACACGTTTGCGGAGTTATAGAGGCTCACGTCATGACGATCCTCGTCGTCGCCGGTGCCGTCATCGTCCTCTGGGCCGTCTACACGTTCAACCGGCTCATCGGTCTCCGCCAGCTTGGCGATAACGCGTGGGCCGACATCGACGTGCAGCTCAAGCGCCGGCACGATCTCATTCCGCAGGTCGTCGCGGTCGTCCGGGGACACGCTGGATACGAGCGAGGCACGCTCGAGGCGCTGGTGGCCGCTCGCGGGCGCGCGCTCCAGGCAAGCGATCGCGGACCCGCGACACGCGCGCGCGAGGAAGATCCACTCGCCGGCGCGCTGCACCGCGTCGTCGCCGTCGCCGAGGCGTATCCGGAGCTCAAGGCAGCAGCGAGCTTCGCCGGACTGCAGACGACGTTGACGGACGTGGAAGACCATCTCCAGAACGCGCGACGCTACTACAACGCCGTCGTCCGCGATTTCAATACCGCCATCGCGCAATTTCCTGCCGGGATCGTCGCCGGAATGATGCGGCTGCGCCCGCGCGAGTTCTTTGGGCTGGACGATCCCGCGGAGCGGGCCGTCCCGAAGGTGCCGCTCATCCTCGTGCTCGTCGCGGTGTCGGCGAGCGCCGCCAGCGCGCAGCGCTCGTATTCAATCGAGCGGTTTGCCGCGCGGATCACGGTCAACCGCGATGCCGGCCTGGACGTCACCGAAACGATTACCGCGCGGTTCAATGGAACGTACAACGGACTGTTTCGGACGATCCCCGTCGAGTACCGCAACTCGGCGGGGCTGAATTGGACCCTCCGGTTGTCCCTGCAGAGTGCGCGCGACGACGCCGGACGTGATCTGCGCACCGAAACCAGCCGCGAGCGGCATTACGTCAAGTACAAGGTCTGGATTCCGGGCGCATCCAACGCCACGCGCACCATCGTGCTGCGCTACCGCGCCAGTAACGGCCTGCGGTTCTTCGACGAGCATGACGAGCTGTACTGGAACATCACCGGCGATGAGTGGGAGGTGCCGATCCGGGATGCGTCGGCCGAGATCGTACTGCCTCCCGGGACGCCGGGGGTGCGGGCGATCGCCTTCAACGGCGTCTACGGCTCAACCGCGCGTGACGCGCGCGTCGCGATTGACGGCAACGTGGTGCGGGTGGCGCTGCCGCAGGGCCTCGAGTTCCACGAGGGACTGACGGCGGTCGTCGGCTGGGATAAGGGCGTGGTGACGGCTCCGACCACGGCGGCGCGCGCCGCGGCGACGGTGAGCAGCAACTGGCCGCTGCTCATTCCTTTCCCCGTTTTCCTGCTCGCGTTCCTGACGTGGTGGCGACGGGGCCGCGATCCGCGCCGCCGCCCGATCGCGGTGCAATACGCACCGCCCGCCGGCATCTCGCCGGCGGAAGCCGGCACGTTGCTCGATAACCGCGCCGACATGCGCGACATCACCGCGACCATCGTGGACCTCGCGGTGCGGGGTCAGCTGAACATCGTGGAAGAGGAAAAGCCGAAGCTGCTCGGCCTGTTTGGAGGCGGTCGCGAGTACGCGCTCCACCGGCTCAAGCCGGGCGCACCGAATGCCGGCGGCCATGGCATGGCACCTCACGAAAGCCGGGTGTTCAACGGGATTTTTGCGGGTCACGGTGACCGGGTGGAGCTCACGGACCTCAAGGACGAGTTCTACGAGGAGCTGCCCGGCATTCGGGATGCGATCTACGACCAGCTTGCCGCGCACGGGTTCTATCGCGCCCGGCCCGACAAGGTCCATCAGAAATGGGCCATCGCCGGTGTCCTGGTGGGTGTGGCGATTGGATTTGGTGGCGCCTTCATCTCCGCGGCGTTCCTGCTCACACCGGTCCCCTTCATTGTCGCCGGCGTTCTCTCGGGCG
>DASTDR010000310.1:0-3913 GCA_035710265.1 Gemmatimonadales bacterium
TGAACGTGCAGGCACGAGATGCGGAAGCGGCGGGGAACGCAGCCGCCGCGCGGGCGGCCCAAATGACCCCGGAGCAGTTCGCGATGGCCGCGGAGCGCGCCGAGGGGTACGTCCGGCTCAAGGACGCCGGAAATGTCGGAAGCGGCTACGTCTTCACACAAACCGAGGACCAGGCCCTCACCGCGCGGCTCGTGGATTTGAAGAAATACTTCGGGTGAGCGGACGCACGGCAGGCGGCGTCATCGCCGTCGCGTTGTTCGCGGCGGCTGCGGGACCGAGCGCACGCGAGGACCCCTCCCTGGCCGTCCGGCTTCCGTCCGGCGCATCGCATCTCTTCTGGCGCGCATCGCGGGCGCCCGACCAATGGACGACCGCGGACGCCCGGCTCACGGCGCTCGTCCAGTGGCATGCCGGCCGGCCGGGCGTCGCATGGGCGACGCTCCCGATCGAGGGACACGGCGAAGCGCGGGCGCTCACGCTGGTGCTCGGGCGCATCGATCCTGACGCGGTGTCCTTTCATCTGATCTGGGACGTTCAGGACGATCGCCCGCACTGGACGGTCGATCGCGCAGGCGACGCGGCGGTCGCACTCAATGCCGGTATGTTCGTCGACCGGCTGCCGTGGGGCTGGGTCGTGACAGATGGCCATGAGCGACTCCCGCCCGGAACGGGACCGTTGTCATCGGCGCTCATCGGTCTTGCGGACGGTCGACTTGCCTGGGTCGACGGTGACGACGTCGCGCAGTGGCGCGGGCGGTCCCTGAAAAACGTGCGCTTCGCGTTCCAGTCGTATCCCACCCTTTTGACAGGGGACGGCACGGTACCGGAGCCGCTCCGCGACGGCACCATCAACGTCACGCATCGGGACGCCCGGCTGGCGCTCGGCCTCGACCGGCAGGGGCGACTGCTCATCGCCCTGACCCGGCTCGACGTCCCGATCCCCGGGGCCGACCGCGTGCCGTTCGGACTCACGGTGCCCGAGATGGCGGCGGTGATGGGCGCGCTGGACGCCCAGCGCGCGATGCTGCTCGACGGCGGCATCTCGGCGCAGCTGAGCATCGCCGACTCGACCGGTCACGCGAAAACGTGGAAGGGACTCCGCAAGGTGCCGCTCGCGCTCGTGGCCCGCTCCGGGCCACAGTAGATATCATTATCGACATGCGCTCCTTCCCCGCCACCGCCTTCGTTTTCGGTCTCGTACTCATCCAGGGCACTCCGCAGCGCGACGACGGCCAATGGACGATGCCGGGGAAGGACAATGCCGCGACACGGTTCAGTGGTCTCACGCAAATCACGCGCGCCAACGTCACGCGGCTCAAGCCGCTCTGGAGCTTTTCGACCGGCGTGCTCGGCGGCCATGAGGGACAGCCGCTCGTGGTGGGCAGCACGATGTACGTCGTCACGCCGTTCCCGAACGTGCTGTACGCATTCGATCTGACCCGCGAAGGTTATCCGCTCAAGTGGAAATACCGGCCGGACGTGAATCCCACGGCGGTGGGCGTCGCGTGTTGTGACGCGATCAACCGCGGCGCCGTGTACGCGGCCGGCAAGATCGTGTACAACCTGCTCGACGGACACACCGTCGCGGTGGACGCCAACACCGGGCGCGAGTTGTGGAAGACGCAGATCGCCGACCTGGGCCAGGGTGAGACGACCCCCATGGCGCCGTTCATCGCGAAGAACAGAGTCCTCGTGGGTCCGTCGGGAGGTGAGTTCGGAATCTACGGCTGGGTGAAGGCGCTCGACCTCGCGACCGGCAAGATCCTGTGGACCGCGCGCAACATGGGGCCAGACTCTCTGATGATCGCGCGGCCCGGCACATTCCGAGGCGCTGCCAACCTCGGCGTCTCGACATGGCCTGGCGACTCGTGGCGTCGGGGCGGTGCCCCGGTCTGGGGCTGGATCTCGTATGATCCCGAGCTCGACTTGATCTATTTCGGCACCGGCAACCCCGGACCCTACAATCGCGAGCAGCGGCCCGGCGAGGCCAAGTGGACCAACAGCGTGCTCGCCCGGCGACCCGGGGACGGCGCCCTGGTCTGGGCATATCAGTTCACGCCCGACGACAGCTGGGACTTCGACGCCAACGCCGAGATGATCCTGACCGACCTCGTGGTGGGCGGCCGAATGCGCAAGGTCCTCGTCACGTTCAACAAGAACGGATTCGCCTATACGCTCGATCGTGCCACGGGCGAGCTGCTCGTCGCCGAGCCGTTTGCGCACGTGACGTGGGCGAAGGGCATCGATCGCCGCAGCGGCGTACCGATCGTGGACAGCACGAAAATCACCGGCGCGTCACGCGGCAACGTCACCGGGATTTGTCCGAGCCTCGAGGGCGGCAAGAGTCCCGTGTCGTCGTCTGCGTTCTCACCGCGCACTGGCCTGTTCTACACGGCGACCAACAACCTCTGCATGAGTTTCGAGGCGACCCAGGTCACGCGCATTCCAGCGACACCGTTCATCGGGGCGACGACACCGTATGTGCCTGGTCCCGGCGGTCATCTGGGTGCCTTCATTGCCTGGGACGCGGCGCGGGGCCGTAAAGTGTGGGAGATCAAGGAGCGGTTTCCGGTCTGGAGCGGCACAGTCGTGACGGCGGGCGACGTCGCGTTCTACGGCACGCTGGACGGCTGGTTCAAGGCAGTCGATATCCGCGCCGGACGTGAGGTCTGGAAGTTCAAGGTTGGCTCGGGCGTCGTCGGTGCGCCGATCACGTTCCGCGGCCCCGACGGGAAGCAGTACGTCGCCGTCTACTCGGGAATCGGCGGCGACTGGTTCCTGCTGTCCGGCGATGTGCGCTCCGATGATCCTGCCGATATCCGCCCGCCCGCAGACTTCGCTCCCGATCTCGCGCGCTACACGAGTCAGGGCGGCATGGTTTGGATTTTCGGCTTGTGACATCGTACGTGGCGCGTGGTCCGTGGTGCTTGGGAGCTGCCCTCGTAATGGCCTGTGGCGGGGGTGCGGAGGGCGGTCCACCGCCCTCCGTTCGCTATCCGAGCCACGTCGCGGCGGGAGCGAGCCAGCCGCCCGCCGTCGAGATGACGAACCCGTTGGCGCAGGATTCCGCGTCGGTGACCGATGGCTCCAAGATCTTCAGTTCGATGAACTGCGACGGCTGCCACGGCGGCGGCGGCCTCGGGTGGGTCGGACCGAGTCTCGTCGATGGACGCTGGCGTTATGGCGGCACCGACGGCGCGCTCTACCAATCGATTTTCTACGGGCGGCCGCGCGGCATGCCGGCGTATGGCGGCGTCATGTCGCCAGGGGCGATTTGGAAGGTGGTCGCCTACATCCGCTCACAGCCTGTGCCTGCCGTTGTTCCCACGCAGACGTGGCCCAGCCGGGAAGCCGCCCCTCGACCGGCTCGCGAGCAGAGGCCCTAACGGAACGGCGTACCCCTTCCCACGTATTCACACGCAGTTACACGCCTGTGTGACCCACATCCCCACTCCTGCACCGGCTTTTATTATGTTGGACCCCCGAGCCTTCAGGCCTGGAGGGTCCTCATGCGCGTCACGCGTGTCGCCATTTGCTTCGTCATCCTGGTCGCGTTGTTCGGCTGTGGTGGATCACGCCGGCCCGCGCGCCAGCGTGTGCTCCTGCCGCCGACCCTGAATCTCGTTCTGCACAAGAACGTCGGCCTGTTCGAATTCTCGGTCGAGAACGCGAAGGGCACCCTCCATCAGTTGGCGACGCGGCGCTTCGAGGAGTACGTGCTCGCAGCGCAAACTGTCGAGATGCGCGAATACACCCGCGCCGACTCGGGCCGTGTCTTCTCACGTGCCGACACCAGCGGCGTGCCGGTGGCGTTCTTCGGACATCTCAAGATCTCGAACGTCAAACCGAGCGGCCATCTGACCGCGAGCCTGTCTCCGGTCATGCAGGCTACGGTGACCGTCGACCTGTCAGT
>DASTDR010000311.1:0-2873 GCA_035710265.1 Gemmatimonadales bacterium
TCGTTCGGCGGTCCCATCGTCCGCGACCGTCTCTGGTTTTTCGGCACCTACAGGTACCAGATGAACCGCCAGTACGTCGCCAGCATGTTCAACAACAGGAACGCCGGTGATCCCTCCAAGTGGCACTACGATCCGGACTTCGAGACCCAGGCGGTGGACGACGGCACCTGGAACAACGGCTCGCTGCGGCTGACGTGGCAGGTGACCCCGCGCAACAAGATCACGGCGTGGACCGACTGGCAGGACATCTGCCAGCACTGCACCGGGGGCGGCTCGAGCTCGGGGCTCACCTTCACGGGAGCGGTTGCCTCGCCCGAGGCGCTGGACAGGGTCGAAAACCGCCCGAACGCCATGAACCAGATCAGCTGGACGTCGCCGGTCACCCACCGCCTGTTGCTCGAGGCCGACGCACAGCTCGGGCCCTACTTCTGGTGGGGCGGTGTCCAGAAGAATCCCTATGATTCGAGCTTCATTCAGGTGCAGGAAACCTCGCCGACCGCAATTATTCCCAGCGGCCCTGGGCAATGCGGCGGGGCAGGCCAGCCCGTATGCGGACTGTTTAACATGAACTACCGCAAGGCAAACGGGGCAAATCACCTGAGTTTTACGAACATCATCCAGGGGTCGGTATCGTACGTGACCGGGTCGCACTCGGCGAAGTTCGGCGGCCGATGGATGCACAACGACAACACGTTCCCGATCAACGTCTACGCCGATTCGCAGCTCAAATACTTCTTCCTGAACGGCGCGCCGATCCGCTTGACAATGTACGGCGACCAGAATTCGCATCAGCAGCAGCAGCAGCAGATCACGGCGTTCTACGCGCAGGATCGCTGGACGACGGGCCGTCTGTCGCTGCAGGGCGGCCTCCGCTACGAGCACCTGACCGACTACTTCCCGGAGCAGCGGATCGGGCCGAACCGGTTCATACCGCAGGGCCGCGTGTTCCCCGCTCAGGAGGGGCCGCTCAGTCTCCACGACCTCATGCCGCGGTTCGGCGCATCCTACGATCTGTTCGGCAACGGGAAGACGGCGGTGAAGGCCTTCCTGGGCCGGTACGTGACGACGACGAACTCGGTTGAAGAGTGGATCAACTACAGTCCCGCCGGCCTCGGGCACTTCGCGACCACGACCGACAGAAACTGGCGTGACCTCGGGCCGGCGCCGGGTCCCGCCGGCTCAGGCATCCCGGGAGGCGGAATCGCGGGCGACTACATCGCGCAGTGCGACTTCCTGAATCCGGCCCCGAACGGCGAGTGCGGCGGGTACACGAACCCACTCTTCGGCCAGTTCGTTGACCCGCTCAGGCTGGATCCAGAAACCACCACTGGCTGGAACAATCGGGAGTACAGCTGGGACTTCAACGTCGGCGTCACGCACGAGATCGTGCCGCGCGTATCGGTGGAGGTGAGCTACGTCCGTCGGAGCTGGGGCAACTTGAACATCACAGTCAACGAGGCGCTGACGCCCGGGGACTTCGATTCGTTCACCTATACCACTCCGGTGGATAACCGGCTGCCGGATGGCGGGGGTTACTCCCTGACGTTCAAGGACGTGAAGCCCGCGAAGTTCGGACAGCAGCAGTTCCTCCGGACGTTCTCGGACAGCGCCGGCGGGAGCACCAACACGTTCGACGGCGTGGACTTCACGGTAAACGCGCGCCTGCGGGACGTGACCATACAGGGCGGGTTCAGCACAGGGAACGTCGTCGAGGACGAATGCGGCGCGGCCGAGAATCATCCCGACATCTACATCAACCAGCTCTTCGGCGGCTCGCTCGGGTTCTTCGGGACGACGCCGTTCCTGACCGGTTTCGAGCAGTGGCCGATCGAGTTCTGCCATCGCGAGTCCGGTTACACGACGAACGTGAAGGGGCTCGTGACCTACACGGTGCCGAAGATCGACGTGCTGCTCAGCTCGACGTTCCGCAGCCTGCCGTATCCGGGGAGCAACTTCCCGAGCATTGAAAACCAGAGCCTCAGCGGGGATGCCACCATCTTCACAGGGGGGACCAATCTCGGGCGGCCGCTCTCCAACGGCTTTCCCTTTATAGGCGGTGAAATCGTCGCACCGGGCGCGCTGTACGGCGATCGACTGACGCAAGTTGATTTCCGGGTCGGCAAGCTGTTCAGGTTCAGCAACACGCGCACGCTGGTGTCACTCGACATCTTCAACTTGTTCAACTCGAACGCGCCTGACGTGTTCCAGCAGGGATATACGGCTCCGTCCGCAACGTCGACGTATCTCAATCCGCTGTCGATCACGGTGCCTCGTCTCTTCAAGATCAGCGCACAGTTCGACTTCTGATTCGTTCGCAGAACCTCGACGCCCCGCGTCCGGGACCATCCGGGCGCGGGGCGTTCGAAACTCGAAACTCGAAACTCAGAACTCAAAACTCAAAACTCAAGACTCAAGACTCAAACTCAGAGATCCCGCGCGGCCGTGATCTCGTCGGCGCCGATGCTTCCGTTGTGCACCGCCGTGCCGAGGAGCGCCCCGTTGCAGCCGGCCCTGGCAAGCCCGACGAGGTCATCCCATCCGCGAACGCCGCCGCCGGCGATCAGCGCCAGGTCGGGGGCCGAGGCGCGAATGCGGCCGAGCGTTGCGGCGTCCACGCCGTTGCTCGTCCCGACGCGCGCCAGATCGATGACGATCAGGGTGCCCACGCCAGCCACGACTGCGTTCAGCGTCATCGTTTCGACGTTCTGTCCCGCGGAGATGTCCGCGGTTTCCATCACGATCGGCTGGCCGTCGCGAAGGTCCAGGCTGAAGGCGACGCGGTCGCGCCCCACGGCCTCGCAGATCTCGGCCAGCAGGTCGAAGGACGGAAGCGTTTCGAGGCCGACGATGACGCGGGCGGCGCCGCGCTCCAT
>DASTDR010000312.1:0-2565 GCA_035710265.1 Gemmatimonadales bacterium
GTTGAGATGGGCATGGACGATCATGCAGGCATCCCGTCATTTGAGGGGAGCAGCGGGAGAGGCGTTGAGCGGTGTGTGACATGGGTCACCGTCATGACCAGGAGCTTGCCATCGAACCGAACTTGGCGATGAGTGCGGCAACCGACGCAACGAGCAGCGCGTAGGCGAGCGCGGCCTGCCATGCCCCCATGGGGAAACCGATCAGCAGCAGCGTATCGTTCCCACCGGGAATGAGCAGCGCGCCCAGTCCCATGAGGATGCCGCCTAGCGTTCTCCTGACGATGCTCTCGATCGTCGGCCACTCCAGCATGAATCGACGCTGCCTCAATCTTGCGGAGACAAGGCTGCCGCCGAACATGCAGACGGAGATCACGGTGCCCGCGACAGGGATCGAGACGATCGATCCGATCGAGGTCGTGATCGAGAACCGGGGCGCGAGCACAGCCAGGATCGTAAAGGCGATCCCGACCGCTCCCATCGACAGCGTCAGTCGCCCGAAGTTGGACTCGGTTCGGAGCGACACTCCGAGCCTCAGCGCCAGGATCGCCGCTAGGGCGATGGCGAGCAGCACCGGCCCGAGCGGCAGGGAAGCGCTCATCGACGGCTGAGCCGGCAGCAGGCCGAACAGAGACTCGATGTAGAGCACGGCGAAGATGGCGAGAAACGTGAACCCGAAGTCGATGTGGCCATTGCCGAAATGCCCGACCGACCCGAACACGCAGGCGCCGTTCACATAGGTGCCGATCCCGAACAACAGGGCGCCGGGAACCAGGTAGGGAAGTGGCGACCAACCCTGCTGCATCGTCGGTGACTGCTCGATGATGGCGTAGACGAGGGCCGCCCAGACGGCGCATTCGACGAGCGCGATGGACCGGGCCGACCTCCTCTCCGCAATCAGCTCCGTCGTGGCGATGACGGTGCAGATCGATCCATGGTTGAGCGCGAAACCGAGAACGAACGCCAGCACCGCGAGCAGAATCATGCCCGACCAGATTTCCATTCCTGCGTCCGCAGGGCCCAAGCCGGAAATGTTCACGAGGAATTCGCTCAATTCGGCCACCGGAATCGCACTCTGCGCGAGTTTTAGCCGCGCCTAAGAATTCTCATTGACCCCTGTCGCTGCGATCTCTGCGATCTGCTTCTGTGAGAAATGCTCGGCGAGTCCCGCGTGCAGGGGCGGCAATCCCGGAATGTCATAGACGGTCAACCCCTCGCAGTAGGCCAGCGCGGCTTCACCCCGACTGCGCACTTACACTAGTCGCCGTGGCACCCGCTGGTCCCATTCCCGCGAAAAGATCTGCTCTCCATTATGACTGGCGCTCAGCGTCGCGCGTACCCGAAACTGATCGGCGTCCGCGGTCAGCTCGGTGCGGCAATCGACCTGCGCGAGCCAGCCGGTGCGGCGCGACACCGAGCGCTGGACCAGCTCGCACTTTGCGGATAGGGGGTCATCGTCCCGGATGCGGTGGGTGCGGCGAAAGGCGTGTCCGAAGTCGAGATCGATGTCGGGAACGTGGGACAGGGCGGCGGCACCGTCTTCGCCGCCGTCGCGAAACGCAATGGAGACAATCTCGCCGGTGGTCGGGTCGTGCTCGCAAGAACGCCGGCCTCTGTTGGGCGTCACGGCCCGACTCTCCGGGACGGGTGCCTGTTCCGGTGGCCCGAAGGACGGTAGCTCCTCGTCCCCGGTTCGAGCCGGGCGCACAGGCAGATCCAGGTGTCCGGTTCCACTGAAGAGCGTCAGCGTCACCGGTTCAGGGCTTGGCCAGACCACCGGCCAGTAGCAGGTCGAGACGGCGACCCGCACGACGTGCCCCTGCGGAAAGGCGTGGGCCACGTCATTGAGCTGGACGACGGCCCGATAACGGTGACCGGGCTCAAGAGCGAGCGGTCGTTCGTGGCCCTCCCGGTGAGTGAGATTGAGCACGCCATAGGTCACCCGTAACGAGCTGCCGTCTGGCGCCACGTCATTGAGCCGGACGGCCACGAGCGCTACCGGACGGTCGACGCTGAGCTCGAGCTCGACAATCGGTGCACCCAGAATCTCCGTACGCTCCGCCAGCGGTTCCGAGTCGAGCAACAGTGAGCGTGCGTCGTCCTCGCGCTGGTCGGACGGCAGGTCCCTCTTGCTGCCGAATGCACACCATTCGCCGGCATTTGCTCCTGTGCTCTGCGGAGAGGACAGCGCCAGGCGGGTTGCCGGCGCCTCCGGAGCCGGTGCAAGGCGCCCCGAATTGAGAAACAAACGGCGCTGCCCGATCCGGGACGTCGGCCAGTGGGTCTCCGCCACCCATCGCCCCGGCCGTTCTGTCGGGTCGCCGCTGGGCGACGCCCACTCCTGCATCCAGACCCGGTATTGCGGCTCGTCCATGATGCCGGTGTCCACGCCCTTGAGCCAGTAGTCCCACCAGCGCAGGGCTTCCTGAAGAAAACCAATGCTTGGGCCTGGCAAGGAATCGTGGGGAAAGGCGTGACACCACGGACCGATCAGTCCCTTGCGGGGCGCATGCAGCCCTTCGAGCAGTCGCGGGACGGCGTTGCGATACGCGTCGGCCCAGCCGCCGA
>DASTDR010000313.1:0-10334 GCA_035710265.1 Gemmatimonadales bacterium
GCACCGGGTGCAATCACGGCCGTCGGAGTGACGGGCACGATCATGACACCGGTTGGAGGGGGAACGATCACGATCGGACAGTATCTTATTTACGGTGGTGGCGAAGGTGCCTTCGTGACTATCGGATCGGGAATAGGCGTCGAGTTGTCTCTTGGTGTGTCATTCATCAGTTCGGACAACTTCAAGGCATTTGAGGGAGACGGTCGCGGTTCGTGCTATGGTTGGTGGGCCATTAGCTACTGCCGTTTTTCAAACGACAGTGGAGTCACCAGCAGCTTTACTGCTGGACCGAGTGCAAGGATTCTGCCGGGTTCTTTCTCGGGATGGAATGGCACAACAACTACAATACCAACGGATCCGGTACCTCGACGGCTTTAACAAGGCGCCCGGGGGGAGCACTACATGGCAAGACCCGAACGCTTCAAGTAACTTGCGTGGTGAAACGAGTTAGTATAACTCGCAGCCACGCGACCCTTGACTTACGCGTGAGAGGACGGGAGATCATCTCCTTGTCATTACGGATCGCACTCCTCACCGGTCCACTTCAACAGCTGCTGGAAGTCACTGGAGAGTGCTGGCCTTGGGCTATCGTGTTGTCGATGCTACCAGTATCAGTTTTTCTGCTGTTTCGTGTCTCGGCTTTTCGAATTGACAGAAAAACGCGTAGCTACTTTGGGGTCCCTTATGTCTATAACTGGAAGTACCTATCATCGAAAAATTTTCATCCCGCAGGTCATGTGCTGCTGAGGTTTTTTCTTGTTTCCTCAATTACCGTTTGTGTCGCAGCGTTTGCGGTTGTCACCTATTGCACATGATTCACGATGGCTACTCCCTCGGGGAAGGTTTGACGACTGCAATTCCGATTCCAGCGACAATTTGAAGGGCTTCCTCTCGAGTGAATCCTTCCTTTACGAGAGCATCGTGGTAGCGCCGAGCAAAACGAGCGAGTCGTTCGGCAGTCTCAGGACGTTCTAGCGCTTTCATTGTTCCATCAACCATCGCTTGCGCTACTGATTCATACATTGGACCCATTTGAGTGAGCATCGCGGTAAACGCGGCAGGGTCAGGAACTCCCGGCTGCTGCGCGAGAACGTGAGCCATTGGGCCGGCAATCAGAAGGCAAACCAGAGTGGAAAGAACACGCATAGCTTGACTCCGGAATCTAGGGGTTCTACCAATGTAACCCTGTTTGTGGAGGTAACCTGACCCCCGCTATCTGATCCAGATATTATGGCCGATCCTAGCTCGGAGGGCCGATGCGGACGAGCCGATTCACCGAAGATCAGATCGGTGGCGATTCTCCAGGCGCGCGACGAAAATCGCGTGAAACAGTCTGTTCCGACGGCATGGGAATCTCGGAGTTGGGACGTGCCGGCGCCCAGCAATATTCGCGCGCGGAATTGGAACAACGAGACTGCCGTCTCGACGCCCGAGTCGGGAAACCCCTACGGTCCAAGAACCTCGACACCTGCTCGCGTCACGCGGTGCGACACGAGCTTCAGCGGTTTCTGCGTCAGCTTGTCCCCGATGACGATCGCCTGACCGAGGGCCTCAAAACCCGTCCGGATGCCGTCCGCATCCTTCGCGAATACCGAGGCGATCGGCTCGCCTTCGAGCACCTTGTCGCCGGGCTTGGACGTGATCACGAAGCCCACGGTCGGGTCGATCGTGTCATCGACGGTGCGGCGTCCCCCGCCGAGCGCGACGATGGCGCGGCCGATCGTGCGCGGCTCCACACGCTGGACCACGCCGGTCCGCGGCGCCGCGAATACCTCCACCGCCTGCGCCTGCGGCAGCACCGACGGATCTTCGACGCATTTTGCGTTGCCGCCCTGCGCCTCGATGATCTGCTCGAACTTCTCGGCCGCAAGACCCGACTCGATGGCGGTCTCCAGTTTCTTGCGCGCCTTCTTCGTGTTCTTCTCGATGCCACCCTGGAGCAGCATCTCCACACCGAGGGCGTAGGTCACCTCGAGCAGGTCGGGCGGTCCCTCGTTGCGCAGCGCGAGAATCGCCTCTTCGGTTTCGAGCACGTTGCCGCACGCGCGTCCCAGCGGGCGATCCATCGCGGTGATCAACGCGATCGTCGGGCAGCCACGGTCCTCGCCCAGCGCGATCATCGTCTTGGCCAGCTCGAGGCCGCGCTCGACCTCCGGCAAAAACGCCCCGCTGCCGTTCTTCACGTCCAGCACCAGCCCGTTCAATCCCTCGGCGAGCTTTTTGGACATGATGCTCGCGGAGATCAGCGGAATCGACTCGACGGTGCCGGTGACGTCGCGCAGCGCATAGAGCTTCCGGTCGGCCGGGGCGATTTCGCCCGTCTGGCCGATCAGCGCGCAGCCGATCTTCCGCACCTGCGCCATGGTTTCGGCCAATGAAAGATTCGTGCGAAAGCCGGGAATCGCCTCGAGCTTGTCGAGCGTGCCGCCCGTGTGCCCCAGACCTCGGCCGGACATCATCGGCACGGCGACGCCGCAGGCGGCGACCAGCGGGCCCAGCACGAGCGAAACTTTGTCCCCCACCCCACCCGTCGAGTGTTTGTCGATCAGCGGCGTCTTGAACCCATCGAACGACAGGCGATCGCCCGACGCGAGCATCGCGTCGGTGAGGGCGGCGAGCTCCTGGCGTTCCAAACCGCGCATGAACACGGCCATCAGTAACGCAGCGATCTGATAATCGGGGATGCGGCCTGCGGTGTACTCGGCGACGAGCGCGGACCATTCTTCCGGACTGAGACTGCCGCCGTCGCGCTTGCGCTCGATCAAGGGCACCACGATCATACTCGCATGATCTCCATCGTACTCGCTCTCATCACTCAGAGTCCCGCCGCGCACATCGCGGCCGGCGACAGCGCCGGGCTCATGCATCCGGACGTGCAACTGCGTCACTACCAGGCCGCCCTCGCCGAGGACTCGAGCGACTACGAAGCCAACTGGAAGGCGGCGCAGGCCATCGCGAACGTCGCCAAACAAATACAGGGCAATGCCGATTCTCTCAAGAACCGCCGAGATAGTCTATATGCCGTGGGCCGCGGATACGCCGAACGCGCGATTCGCGCCGATTCCACGGGCGCCGACGGCCATTACACGCTGGCCATGGTGTTGGGCCGGCTGTCGCGCACCAAGAGCAGCAAAGAGCGCGTGCGCTACGCGAAACTGATCTACGACGAAGCCGAGAAAGCCATCGCGCTCAATCCCAGCCACGACAACGCCCACCATGTGCTCGGCGCGTGGAACGCCGAGGTCAAGCGGCTCTCCGGAATCCAGCGCTTCTTCGCCAAGACCCTGTTCGGCGGCGGCTTCATGGGAAAGGCAAACTGGGACGACGCCGTGAAGCACCTGCAGCGGGCCGTGGAGCTCAACCCGCAGCACATTTACCATCGCCTGGAGCTGGCGGAGGTCTACGTCGATCTCGGGCAGTATTCCAAGGCCCGCGAGCATCTGCTGGTGATCCCGACGCTGCCGGATCAGGATGTCCAGGACGCGGAGTTCAAGATCGAAGCAGCCGCGCTGCTCGAGGACATCAAGGGGGAGAAGGACGAGACCTAGCGCCGCATCACGCGTTCGATGTCGGCGGTCGTACGCGGCGCACCCGCCGAGAGCCACTCGCCACCCTTCGCCGTGACGAGCACGTCGTCCTCGATCCGCACGCCCAGGTTCTCGGACTGGATGTAGATGCCCGGCTCGATCGTGAACACGGCGCCCACCTCGAGCGGCCGGCTATATCCCACATCATGCACGTCCATGCCGATTGGATGCCCCAGGCCGTGGTTGAAGAACTCCCGGTCGTCGCACGTCTTCTCACCGCATAGCTTCCCGGAGTGCTCGCGCATGTAGCGCCGCGCGATCGCGTCGAGCTCAAACAGCGTAATGCCGGGGCGCACCGAATCGAACGCCGCCTGCTGCGCGCCCAGGACCAGATCGTAGATCGCTTTCTGGCGCGGCGTGAACTTCCCGTTCACCGGGAACGTGCGGGTGACATCGGCGGTGTACTGGCCCCATTCGGCCCCCGCGTCGATCACGATGAGATCACCGGTTTCCGTCTTGCGGCGGTTTACATCGTAGTGGAGCGTCGTGCTGTTGGGGCCGCTGCCCACGATCGACGGGTACCCGAGGCGGTCAGCGCCGTTGCTGCGGAATCCTGCCTCGAGGGCCGCCTCGATCTCGTACTCGTACATCCCCGGCCGCGCGGCGCGCATCGCGGCGATGTGCCCCGCGACGCTGATGTCCACGGCGCGCCGCAGCCGCGCGACTTCGTCCGCGTCCTTCACGTACCGCATGGAGTCCACGATCGGCAGCACGTTGCGCACGTCCGCCCCGGAGAAGACGAGGTCGGAGATGCGGCGGTTGTCTTTCGTCTTCGCGTTGATCACGGTGTAGATCGGCCGCGGCGCGAAGCGCGCGCGCAGCAGCCGGTTCTCGAGCGAGTCGATCGGCAGGATCGACTTGATGCCGGACAACCGCACCGCGACGCTGTCGGGGCCGAGGCGCAGGCCGGTCCAGCGCTCGCGCGAGGGCGTGCGTGGCGGCAGGAACAAAATGGTTTCGGTCGAGTCAGCCCCCCTCCCCCCCCCGGCCCCTCGCGCGGTCATCAGCAGCCAGGAGTCCTGCGTCTCGAGCTGCGTCAGATAGTAGAACGTGTTGTCCGGGCGGAAGTCGTTGTCCTGGACGTACTCGATCTCGATGTCGCGCGCGTGACCGGCGGGAATCAGCACGGTGGCGCGGCCGATCCGCGCGAGCAGCGCGCGCCGCCGCGCGGCGACGGCGGCGGTATCGACGGGCCGTCCCATGCCGGGGAGCTGCGGCACGACCTGGTAAGCCCCGATAGGTGCCGACTGCGCACTGATGGTTTGCAGCGTGGCCACGACGGCGAGCGATGTGAGTGCGATCTTGCGCATGCAGGAATGTACACCTGCTTGACGCCGCTCGCGTCCCCGAGCGAAACTATGCACCCATGACGATCCACGGGGCTCTCACACACGCGGAAGCCGAGCGCCTCGCCGCGCGGATCGCCGAGCTTGAGCATGAGCGCAAGCATTTGCTTGCGGTCATCGAAATCCTCAAGGAAGCATCGAGTTCCTTGCATTTCATTGACATTCTCCAGGCAATCGCGCGCAGGTTGGGCGAGTCGTTCGGGCTCGATCGCTGTTCGATCTTCCTCGGCGAAAAGGGCGGGCGCCAGGTGCGGCTCGTGGCCTCGTACGAAGATCCCACGATCCGCAACTACGTGGTCGATCTCGAGCGCTATCCCGAATTGAAGAAGGCCATGCAAAGCGGCGAAACCGTGTTCATCCCCGATGCCGCCAACGACCCCTCGCTGAAGCATGTGAAGGGCGAGCTGATCAACCGCCGGGTCAAGTCAATCACGGTCGTCCCGATCACGTGGCGCTCGGTGGCCATCGGCGCGATTTTTCTCCGCACCTTCCGCGACGGACCGACGTTCTCGGACGCCGACGTCCGGTTCGTCCAGGTGGTCGCGTCGCTCACCGCGCAGGCCCTGCGCAACGCGCACCGCTACGAGCGGCTCGCGCAGCGCACCCACGAGACCGGCGAACAGCTCAAACGGATGGAGCTCGAGCGCGTCGCCCTGCTTGCCTTTCTACGCCGCCTGCTCGACGCGTTCGGCCAGCAGCGCGAGGGCGCCTGGGGTGAGAGTTTGCTTCCCAAAGCCAGCGCCGACGAGCTGGACCGGCTGGTTGGGGTGGCGATGGCCGTCATCCAGGAAGAAGCCAAAGGCCGGTGAAGAAACCGGCGGCACGCGCCGCCGAACTGCGGCGGATTCTGGAACGCGCAGGCCACGCGTACTACGCGCTCGACAAGCCGGAGATGTCGGACGCGGAGTACGACCAGCTCTTCCGGGAGCTCCAGGGACTCGAAGCCGCGCATCCCGAGCTCCTGACTCCTGACTCCCCGACCCTCCGCGTCGGCGGCGCGCCGGCCGATGCGTTCGGCAAGCACCGCCATCTGGTGCCGATGTTGTCGCTCGCCAACGCGTTCAGCGAAGCCGAGCTCCAGGAGTGGGAGGAGCGCAACGCCCGCCTGGTCCCCGAAGTGAAGGAAGCCGGCTACACCCTCGAGGTGAAGATCGACGGCGCCGCGGTCAGTCTCACGTACGAAGACGGCGTGTTCGTCAGGGGAGTCACGCGCGGCAACGGCGTGGAGGGCGAGGATATCACCGCGAATCTGCGCACGATCCTCGATTTGCCGCTGCGGCTCAAAGGCAAGGGCTGGCCCAAGTTGATGGAGGTGCGCGGCGAGGTGTACCTCCCCAAGAGCCGCTTCGCCGAGACCAACCGCCAACGTGAGAAGGCCGGCGAGCCGCCCTACGCCAACCCGCGCAATGCCGCCGCCGGCGCGCTGCGCCAGCTCGATCCGAAGAAGACGCGGGCCCGCGGCTTGCGGGTCTTCGCCTTTCAGGTCGAAGCGCCCGGCCAGAAGTTCAACTGCGAATCGCAGCACGAGCTGTTGAACACGCTCGCCGAGTGGGGCCTCCCCGTGGAGCCGAATCACACCCGCGTGCCCGACCTCGCTGCCGCGCATGCCGCGATCGCGAAGCTCGAGCAACGGCTCCCCGAGCTCGATTATGGTGCCGACGGCGTGGCGGTGAAGGTCGACCGCCGCTCGCTGTACGCCGAGCTGGGCACGATCGGAACGCGCGAGCCGCGCTGGGCGATTGCGCGCAAATTCGCGCCCGAGGTCCAGGTCACGAAGCTGCTGGAAATCCGGATCAACGTCGGCCGCACGGGCGCGCTGAATCCGTACGCCGTGCTCGAGCCGGTCGAAATCGGCGGGGTCACGGTCTCGAACGCCACGCTGCACAACGGCGACCTGATCAGGGCCAAGGACATCCGCGTCGGCGATTGGGTCGAAGTCACGCGGGCCGGCGAGGTGATCCCGCAGATCCTCGGGCCGGTGAAGGACAAGCCCAGGGGCAAAGCCAGGTTCCAGATGCCCGAGCAATGCCCGTCGTGCGGCTCTCAGGTGGAGCATCCGCACGACGAGGTGATGACCTACTGCCCGAACATCTCGTGTCCCGCGCGCATCCTCGAGAGCATCGTGCACTTCGCGAGCCGCAGCGCGATGGATGTTCGCGGCCTGGGCTACGAGCGCGTGCGCGCGCTGCTCGACGCCAAGTTGATCGGCGACGTGGCCGACCTGTACGAGCTGACGCCGCTGCAGCTGCTCGGTCTCGAGGGCTTTGCGGAGAAATCGGCGCAGCAGCTGGTGGACGCGATCGCGGCCTCGAGGGAGCAGCCCCTCTCCGCCCTGCTGTTTGCGCTCGGCCTCCGGCACGTCGGTCAACAGGGCGCCAAGCTGCTCGCGCGCCACTTCGGGACGATGCGCGCCCTGGCATCCGCGTCGGCCGAGGAGATCGCCGAGGTGCGCGGGATCGGACCCATCGTCGCGGAGGCCGTCGCCGGCTTTTTTGCCGAGCCGCGCAATCGGAAGTTGATCGAGCGTCTCGAAAACCTCGGGCTGACGTTGCGGGAGACCGCGACCGCCACGGGTCCGCGGCCGCTCGCGGATCAGACCTACGTCGTCACGGGAACCTTACCGACGCTCTCGCGCCAGCATGCGCGGGAGTTGATTGAAGCCGCCGGCGGGCACGTTTCCGACAGCTTGTCGAAGAAAACGACGGCACTGGTCGTGGGGGCTGACCCCGGATCGAAGCTCGAGAAGGCCAAAGCGCTCGGCGTCGAGCAAATCGACGAGACCGAACTCTTGCGCCGCGCAAACCGCAAACCCTAAGTTGGCTTTCCATATGACCGTTCTGCCCGGAATCCTGCGCCAGCTGCACGCGAGCCTCGCGACTCACGCGCCTGAACAGGCCGTCACGATTCTGCAGGAGGCGGGGTATGCGGCCGGCGAAGGACTCTTCAGGGCCTTCACGGCGGCGACCAACCCGGCCGACCTCGACGCGGATCTCCTGGCGCCGACCCTGTCGGAGTTCTTCACCATCGGCGGCTGGGGATCCGTAACCGTCACGCCCGTCGGCACGGGCGCGCTGGCGCTCGACTCGGCCGATTGGGCCGAAGCCCAGCCCGGCACGTCGCCCACGCCGATGTGCTTCTTCTCAGCGGGCATGCTGGCCGATTTCCTGGGGCGACTCTCCGACGAGACCGTGGCCGTCATGGAAGTCGAATGCCGCAGCAGGGGCGATGCGCGCTGCCGTTTCTTGTCGGCCACCCCGGAGGTTCTCGAGAAGGTCTACAACGAGATGACGCAGGGGCGTTCCTACGAAGAAGCGCTCGCCTAGCGGCGGGCGACGCTGACCCCCTCCAGCAACAACGACGGCGAGTAGCGCGCTCCCAGCCAGCGGCCGTCGGACCCGAATCCACCGATGTGCTTCAGCAGCTCGTACGCATTTCCTGCAACCGCTGCGTCTTTGACGCGGCCGGTCACTTCGCCCCGCTGCACGCGGTAGGCGAGCCCGACGGGGTGACTGAACGCGCCGCTGATCACGTTGCCCTGGCCCACGCCGATCAGGTCGTCCACGATCAACCCATCCTCGATGCCGGCGATCAAATCGCCACCCAACGCAAACGGAACGGACGGGGGGGGGGGCGGCACCGGCGCGCTGAGACCGTTCGTGCCGCGGAACAGAATGTTCGTGTAGCCGATGTGCGGCTTGCCGAAAATG
Organism: Gemmatimonadales bacterium; assembly: GCA_035710265.1. Lineage (GTDB taxonomy): Bacteria > Gemmatimonadota > Gemmatimonadetes > Gemmatimonadales > GWC2-71-9 > 20CM-2-65-7. The sequence continues at coordinate 8,641 of DASTDR010000313.1, forward strand.
CCGCGGCGGCCGTTGCCGGTGCTCTGGGTCTTGGCCCGCGCCGCGGTCTCGAGATCGTACACGAACCGCCCGACCCTGCCATGCTCGACCAGTCCGGTGGCGCGCGAGGGCACGCATTCGTCATCGATGGGGCGCGACAGCGGGCGCCCGGGTGTGAGCGGATCATCGATGATCGACAGACGCGTGTCGAACAGCGTCTCGCCGACCTTGCCCGCGAGCGGCGAGCTCCCCTGCAAGACGGTTTTTCCCGACAGCGCCTGCTCGAGCGGTAACACGACGGCGGAGAGGCCGGCGGGGGTGAAGACGACCGGCAGCGCGCCTTCCGGAGGACTCACGATGTGCAGCGCCGCGCTGAGTCGCGTCTCGACGGAGCGCACCAACGTCTCGAGGTCGGCGTCGCTCGGCATGTCGGCGCCCACGTACTGATCGTACACCATGAGCACGTCGTCACCGGCGATACGCGTAATGTCGGCAACCACCGAGATCCCGGTGGCCCGATAGGAGCCGCGCGCGCCCGCGGTATTGCCCACGGCCGTCTCGGCCACTTCGCGCTCGACCGCGACGTTGACCTGACAATCGGGCCGGGCCAGCCGCTCGACGAGCCGCTTGCCCATGCGGATCATGTCATCGAGCGACGCGTCGGCGGTGCGGTCGAAATACGTGGGGATGGGGGGTGGGGAGTGGGGAGTGGGGGTTGGAAAGGCGAGCTCCACGATCTCGCCGAGCTCCGCCGAGGCCCGAGCGCGGGTCAGCAAAGCATCGGGGTCCGGCGTGGCGGCGGTGGTGCCGGCGACACCCATGCGGCCCTTGGAGAGGACGCGCAGGTTCAGTCCCGCTTCCTCGGAGATGCCCGCGGCCTTGAGCCGGCCCGACTCGAACGCGACCGCGGTCTGTTCTTCACGCCGCCACAGCGCGTCGGCATTGTCGACCTTCCCCCGGGCGCGCTCGAGCAACTGTTCGATCATACGTCCCCGCCGATCAGGGCTTCTTCGATGCGCACGTGCGGCGCGCCCTCCGTCACCGGCAGCGGGAACTGGCCGCCCTTGCCGCAACCGCCGCCCATCTGATTCCAGGTGAAGTCACCGGCGAGATGATCGATGCGATCGAGCGTCTGAAACAGATTGCCCGCGAGCACGACGTCCTTCACCAGCTCGGCCACCTGGCCGTCGCGGATCATGTAGCCCCAGCCGGCGGTGAACGAAAAGTTCTCGAGCATCGTCTGCCCACCGAATGCGCCGCAGGCATACACGCCGAGCTTGATGTCGCTGATCAGATCCTTGAACCCGACGCCCTTCTTGCCCGGGGCGATGTACGTGTTCGTCATCCGCACGATCGGCGGATGGCGGAACGAGATCGCGCGGGCGTTGCCGGTGGGCCGCTCGCCGAGTTTGGCCGCGGTCTCGCGCGAGTGCAGCCGCCCCACCAGGATGCCTTCGCGAATCAGCGCGGTGTCCTGAGTCGGCGTGCCTTCGTCGTCGTACGGGAGCGTGCCGCGCAACCCCGCGGCGGCACCGTTGTCGCCGACGTTGAGCACCGGTTTCCCGAACCGCCGGCCCAGCGTCATCATCTCGCGCGCCTGCGGGTTCTCGTAGACAAAGTCGGCCTCGGACAGATGGCCGAACGCCTCGTGGATGAAAACGCCGGCGAGCTCGTTGTCGAGGATCACCGGGTAGGCGCCGCCGCGCACGCGCGGC
>DASTDR010000314.1:0-11580 GCA_035710265.1 Gemmatimonadales bacterium
GGCCCGGTCCCGGACTGCGCGGATGCGATCCGGCGCGCGGAGCGGGTCGTACGCACGCGCATCGACGAGTTCGGCACGAGCGAGCCCGTGGTGCAGACCGAAGGGCGCTGCCGGCTGATCGTCGAGCTGGCGGGGGAGAAGGATCCCGCCCGGGCCAAGAGCATCATCCAGCGCACCGCGTTTCTCGAGTTCCGCATTACGGACATGAAGAACACGTTCCGCGACGCGCTCCCGGCGATGGACGCCGCGCTGCGCCGCGCGGGGATCAAGTCGCCGACGTCCGCGCCGTCCGCGGTGTCGCAGTTGTTCGGCGACACCAGCAAAGCCAAGCGCGCTGATTCGGCTGACGCGAACGCGCCCGGCGTGCTCTCCTCGCTGCTGTTCCAGGGCCAGCTCCCGGGCGAGTTCCTGGTTCCCGAAGAGCAGTGGCCGCAGGTCGACAGCCTGATCGCGCGCCCGGACGTGCGGGCCCAGATGCCGCGGGGGATCGAGCTGCGCTGGGGCGCGACATCGGAGTCGCGCGGCGCCCGGGCCTATCGCGCGTTGTATGCGGTCGATTCGCGTTCGATCATTACCGGGGAAGAGCTGGTCAAGGCGGACGCGCGCCGCGATCCGGTGACGAACCAATCGCTCGTCACGTTCCAGCTGAGCCGCCGCGGCGCCCGCAAGTTCGGGCAGGAGACGGCGCGACACATCGGCGACTACATGGCCATCATTCTCGACGGCCGGGTGCAGGGCCAGCCGCCGGTGATTCGCAGTCAGATCAACGCCAATGGGCAGATCGAGCTTGGCACGAAACCGCTCCAGGAAGCGAGCGACCTGGCGCTCGTGCTGCGCGCCGGCGCGCTCCCGGCGCCGCTCCAGATCGTCGAGGAGCGCACGATCGGTGCGTCCATGGGGAAAGACTCCGTCACCGCCGGCGTCATCGCCGGGCTGATCGCCGTCGGGCTGACGCTGTTCATCATGCTGGTCTACTACCGCGTCTCGGGGGCGCTCGCCGTGGCGGCGCTCGCGCTCTACGTCGTGTTCTCGCTGGGCGGCCTGTCGATGTTCGGGTTCACCCTGACGTTGCCGGGGCTCGCCGGATTCGCGTTGTCGATCGGCATGGCGGTCGACGCCAACGTGCTGATCTTCGAGCGGATCCGCGAAGAGCTCGCCCTCGGAAAATCGGTGCGCCTCGCCGTGGATGAGGGCTTCAAGCACGCCATGAGCGCGATCGTCGACTCCAACATCACCACCGCGCTCACCGCGTTCATTCTGTATCTCGTGGGTACGGGCCCGGTGCAGGGGTTCGCCATCACGCTGCTGATCGGCATCTTCGCCTCCATGCTGTCGGCCGTGTTCGTGACCCGCACCTTCTTCCTGATCTGGCTGCAGCGGCGGCCGGACATGACCACGGTGAGTATCTGATGCTCCGACTCTTCCAGAACGCCAATTACGACTTCATCGGGATCCGGCGCCGCGCGTACATCTTCAGCGCGCTGCTGATCGTTCCCGGACTGCTCTGGCTGCTCGTTGCCGGGTTGAACTACAGCATCGAATTCACCGGCGGCACGCTGATCCAGATCCGGACCAATACGGCGATCGGGACCGGCGCGATCCGCACGGCGCTCACCAACGCCGGGTTGCCGGGGGCCGAAGTGCAGACCTTCGGATCGGAGACGGAATACGCCATCCGCGCGCGCCTGCGCGAGTCGACCGCCGGCACAGAAGCGGGCACGCAGGAGACCGTCGTCGCGGTGCAGCGCGCGCTGGACACGGGACTCGGCGCCGGCACCTACTCGATCGTCCGCGCCGAGGCCGTGACGCCGAAAGTGGGGGGTGAGCTGCAGGAGAAGGCGATCATCGCGATCCTGTTCTCCTTCGTCGTCACCCTGATTTACCTGGCATTCCGGTTCGAGTGGCGCTTCGGGCTTGCCGCGATCGTCGCCACGGGCCACGACATTCTCGCGACCATCGCGTTCATTCGCTACCTGAACCTCGAAGTGAGCCTCGTGGTGGTCGCCGCCGTGCTCACGATCGTCGGATACTCCTTGAACGATACGATCGTGATCTTCGACCGCGTCCGCGAGAACCTGCGCAAGTATCGCCGCCAGAATCTCTACGAGATCCTGAACGTGTCGATCAACGAAACGCTGCCGCGCACGGTGCTCACCGGCGGCACGACAATCCTGACCGCGCTGACGCTGGCGTTCATCGCGGGTGAGGTGATTCGTCCGTTCTCGCTGGTCATGACGTTCGGCATCATCGTGGGGACGTTCTCGTCGATCTTCGTCGCGGCGCCGATCCTGCTGTGGATCGAGCAGCGCTGGCCGGGCGAAGATGCGCGGGGCGCGCGGACGATCGGCACGCGCAGTGCTCCGACACCCGCACCGGCCACGCCCCCACCGCCGCCCCCCGCCGGTCCGCCCGCGCCCAGCGGCAGTCGCAGGCCCCAGCCGACCCGGTAGCGGGGGGTCGGACGCTGCACCCCTATCTGGTGGACACGCACTGCCACCTCGGTGATGCGGCGTTCGACGTGGACCGCGAGGACGTGCTGCGGCGCGCGGCCGCGGACGGCGTCGGGCACGTCGTCGTGATCGGCGAGTCGCTGGCGGGCAGCGCGCGCGCGATCGCGCTGGCGCGCGGCACCCCCGGCACCCCCGGCACCCCCGGCACGCCCGGTACCCCCGGCCTCACGGCGACGGCGGGGGTGCATCCACACGAGGCGGACAGCTGGTCTTCCGAAGCGGCAGCGCGACTGCGCGAGCTCCTCGGCAGTCCCGAAGTGGTGGCCGTGGGCGAGACGGGCCTCGATTACCACTACATGCATTCAGCGCGCGAGACGCAGCGCCGCGCGTTCGAGGCGCACCTCGAGTTCGCCGCCGAGCTGCACAAGCCCGTCGTCGTGCACGCGCGGGATGCGGACGACGATATGGCGTCGATGCTGCGCGCACTCGCCCCCGGGGCGCCAGTGGTCGTCCTGCACAGTTTCTCGTCCGGAGACGCCGTCTGGGACGCGGCGCTCGAGGTCGATGCATATTTCTCCTTCAGCGGCATGATCACTTTCAAGAACTGGATGCGGACCGACCGATTGTCCGACTGCCCGACCGACCGCCTGTTGTTCGAGACCGACGCGCCGTACCTTGCGCCGGTGCCGCATCGCGGGCGGCGCAACGAGCCCGGCTTCGTGCGCGCCGTGGCCGAGCGCGCCGCCGCGCTGTGCGGGGAATCGCTCGAGACGATTGCCCGGCGGACAACCGACAACGCGCGACGCTGCTTCGGCGCACGCATCGCCTCCCCGACGACCGAATGACCACTGCGACCCTCAAAGTCCCATCCGACATCGCCATCGCCCAGGCCGCCAAGCTGCGACCGATTCGTGACGTCGCCGCCGAGCTCGGGTTGTCCGACGACGAGCTGGAGCTGTACGGCAGGTACAAGGCCAAGATCTCGCTGACCGCGCTGGCGTCGCGTCCGCCCAAGGGCCGGTTGGTGCTCGTCACCGGGATCAATCCCACGGCGGCGGGAGAAGGGAAGTCGACGGTCACCGTCGGCGTCACGCAGGCCCTCCGCAAGCTCGGCAAGAACGCCATGCTCGCGATCCGGGAGCCCTCGCTCGGCCCGGTGTTCGGCGTGAAGGGCGGCGCGGCCGGCGGCGGCTATGCCCAGGTCGTGCCGATGGAAGACATCAATCTGCACTTTACCGGCGATTTCCACGCGATCGCGAGCGCGCACAACCTGCTGTCGGCGATGCTGGACGCGCATCTCCATCACGGCAACGCGCTCGGGCTGGACGTGCGGCGCATCACGTGGCCGCGCACCATCGACATGAACGACCGCGCGCTCCGCAGCATCATCGTGGGACTCGGCGGGTTGAACGGCGGGCCGATGCGCGAGGAGCGCTTCGTGATCATTCCAGGCTCGGAGATCATGGCGATCCTCGCGCTCGCCAGCGGAATCCAGGATCTCGAGGAGCGCATCTCGCGCATCATCCTCGGGCTCCGGCCCGATAAGACGCCGGGCCGCGCCAGCGATCTCAAGGCGCAGGGCGCGATGACGCTGCTGCTCAAGAACGCGATCAATCCCAACCTGGTGCAGACGCTCGAAGGCGGACCGGCGCTCGTGCACTGCGGGCCGTTCGGCAACATCGCGCACGGGTGCAACTCGGTGGCGGCGACGAAGCTCGGTCTCGCGCTGTCGGACATCGTGCTCACCGAAGCGGGATTCGGGGCGGATCTGGGCGCGGAAAAATTCTTCGACATCAAATGCCGGTTCGCGGGACTCGAGCCGGAGGCCGCCATCATCGTGGCCACGGTGCGCGCGCTCAAAATGCACGGCGGCAGGAAGAAGGACCAACTCGCGGCGGCGGACCCCGCTGCGGTGCAGCGGGGAGCCGAAAATCTCCGCCGCCACATTCGCAACGTGAAAAAGTTCGGCGTTCCGGTCATGGTCGCGCTGAACCGCTTCCTCACCGATACGGACGAGGAGGTCGAAGCGGTGCGCGCCGTAGGCGCGGCCGAAGGCGTGGACGTCGTGCGGTGCGACGTCTGGGAGAAGGGGGGCGAGGGCGGCCTCGAGGTGGCGGAAACGCTGCTCGGATTGCTCAAGACCGGCAAGGCGGCGTTCAAGCCCCTCTACGACGAGCGCCGGCCGATCCGCGAGAAGATCGAAACGATCGCGCGCGAGATCTACGGCGCGAGCGGTGTGGGGTTCGCGCCCGCGGCGGAACGCCAGCTCGAGCTGCTGCCCAAGCTCGGCCTCGGCGAGACGCCGGTCTGCATGGCGAAGACCCAGTACTCATTCTCCGATGACGCGACGCAGCTCGGCGCGCCCAGCGGGTTCACCCTGCACGTGCGCGACATTCTTCCGTCGGCGGGCGCCGGCTTCGTCGTCGCCCTTGCCGGGGACATCATGACCATGCCCGGGCTGGGCAAAAACCCGGCGGCGGAACGAATCCGCCTCCATCCGGACGGCACCATCGAGGGGCTCTTCTGATGCGGAAAGCGAGCGGGTTGGGCGTGGTTGCGACCGATGCCGCGCCGAAGGCGATCGGACCCTACAGCCAGGCGATTGTGAGCGATGGACTCGTGTACACGGCGGGCCAGGTGGCGCTCGATCCCAAGAGCGGCGAGCTCGTGGGGCGGACGACCGCCGAGCAGACCGAGCAAGTGTTCGCGAACCTGACGGCGGTCCTTGCGGCCGCCGGGACGTCGCTCGCCAACGTCGTGAAGACGACGGTGTACCTCGCCGACATGGCCGACTTCGCGCAGATGAACGAGGTCTACGCGAAGCATTTCGGGACGCACAAGCCGGCGCGCTCGACCGTGCAAGCGGCCGGACTGCCGCGCAATGCCCGCGTCGAGATCGATGTCATCGCCGTGAAGGGATGAGCGTCTGCAGCTCCTCGGATTCGTGCTCGTGGCGGTAATCTGGGCGGGATGCGGCGGGGATGGCTCCGGGCCCGCACGCCGGCCTGCGACGACATTTGTCGAGCCGCTCGCCGGCACCCTCAATCAGACATTCTACTATCTCAACTATGTCGACGAGCTGTCGGGCGCCGGCCTCCGTGACTTCGCCTGCGGATCCAAGACCTATGATGGGCACCAGGGCACCGATATCACGCTCGCCAATTTCGCGGTCATGGACTCCGGGGTCGCGGTGCGCGCCGCCGCCGCGGGGATGGTCTTGACCACACATGATGGAGAGTTCGACCGGCAGAAACAGTGGATTACCGGCGCCATCGCCAACTACGTCGCGATCCGTCATCCCGATGGGCTCGTGTCGTGGTATCTGCATCTCAAGAAGAACTCGATTGCGGTGGGCATCGGGCAACAGGTCGAAGCGGGCGACCTGCTGGGGTATGTGGGCAGCTCCGGTTTCTCCGACATTCCGCACTTGCACTTCGAGGTGCGCGATACGGCAGGGGTCGTCGACCCCTGGGCCGGCGCCTGCGGCGCGACGGAGTCGCGGTGGTCGCCGCAGCTCCCGTATCAGAGCACGTTCTCGCTGAACGACGCGGGGCTCACCGGTCTCTCGTTGACCCTGGATCTCGCGAAGGATCCTCCAGCCGCGAAGTCCGTGTTCACGACGGGCGACCCGCAGGTCTCGATGTGGGTTCAGCTGCTGAATGCGCCCGGCGGGAGTCAGCTGGAATTCCGGCTGTATCGGCCGGATGACTCGCTGTATTTCACCATGAGCTCGACGTTGCCGCGCTTCTACGGCATCAGCTGGTGGTGGGCCTGGCACGCCATTCCGGGCTATCTCACCGCAGGGCGTTGGCGCATGCAGTTCCTGCACAACGGTGTGATGCTGGCGGAGCGGGCATTCGATGTCATCGATGGACCACAGGTGATACGTCGGAGCGCGGGCGCACGCGCCGGTACGGGCGGTGGTTCCGCGGGAGCGGATCGGGCCTGGTGGCCTGACCAGTCTTCAAAACTGCTTGGGCCTCGCAAGGGGCTCGGTAGGTTCGATTCCTACACGCTCCCGCCACCCCGCCTTCCCTAGTTGACTTTCGGGCCGCCATCGCACATCTGGTAGGCCCGCATTGCACACGGCGGACCGATGGCGACAGGACAATGGGCGCGCCTGCGCCCGACTGAGGCAGGCCACATCCGGCGCGGTGCCTGGTACCGCGTCGTGAAGCTGACCGCGACGGAAGTCGTGCTCGACGTTCACGGAAAGCCGACGCCGTTCCCTCGCCAACAGCTCGAGATTCAAGCCGAGCGTCCCAGGCAATGGGCCATCGTGCCGCGGCCCGCGCGCTCGCCGCGCCTGCCCATGACGTGGGGCACGCGCTACGGTGTGTGTCCGAACTGCCGCGAGCGCGCGCAGCTCGATGACCACGCGACGAGCATGCGCTGCCCCAAATGCAACGGCCACTTCGAGATCCCCCCGAAAAACTCGTGACTGTTGTCACACACGAAGACTTGTATATTGTGGCCCCCGCGCCCTCCCAATTCACGTCGGCACAGGAGCGACGGATGGCCATGCTGTTCGCTCGTATTCAGGCAGACGTCCCGGTGAAGCTGCGCCGTGGCGCATGGTATCGCGTGCTCAAAGTCGATGACTTACAAGTCACGATCGAAGTCAATCGTCGTCCGGTGGGCGTGCTGCGCGCGTGGCTTGAGATCAAGCAACGCCCGCCACAGCGCTGGGGCGTCGTGGATGGCGACAAGGAAAATCGCAGGGTCCCACCGCATCTTCGGGGAACCTACGGCGTCTGTCCCAATTGCCGCGCCCGCGCGCCGCTGCCCAAGAAAGCAGTGAAGGCGCTCGAATGCGCCCGCTGCCGGCAGGAGTTCGAAATCGATTGGGCTGAGGTGACTGCCGTCACGACGAAATAGGTAGCGCTCCGTTAGAATTGCCATCCCTTCGACGCATTGAGGGATCGCAATGGTGTGGGCTCGTCTGCAAGCCGACGTAAATTGCAAGCTGCGCCGCGGTGCCTGGTATCGTCTGATCAAGGCGCAAGGCCTCGCGGCGGTGGTGGATGTGAAAGGGACCCCGGTGCCGGTGGTCCGTGCCTTCCTGCAGATGTCGAATTCGCCGCCCCGTCAATGGACCATCGTGCCGCGACCGCGCAACGTGCCGCGTTCGGTGCAGATCGGTGAGTACTACGCCGTCTGTCCCTCGTGCCGTGACCGCGTCGCGCTGCGCGGCAGGCCCAGCCGGATGCCGTGCGACCGGTGTGGCGTCGAGTTCGGCGTAAACTGGCAGGAGAGGTATCTCAAGCCCGCATAAACGCTTCCCCCTGGTGCAGGCGCACACTTCAACGGCAGACGAGATGATATCTTGTCTGCCGTTGTGCTTCATGCCCATGTCATCCTGAACCCCATCGCGGGCCGCGGTGCGGCGCGGCGTGCCGAGTCGGTCGTGGCGCGCGCGTTTCGCGCGCAGGGCTGGGCCGTGGACGTCGTGCGGACCGAGGGACCCGGCCACGGCCAGGAGCTGGCCGAGAACGCCGCGCGCCAGGGCGCGCGCCACGTCATCGCCGTGGGCGGCGATGGCACGGTGCACGAAGTGGCGAACGGCCTGCTGCGCAGCGACGTGGATGCGGCACTCGGCGTCGTGCCCGCCGGCTCCGGAAATGATTTTGCCAAGGTCGTCGGCGTGTATGGGCACGATCCGTTTCGCGCCGTGGCCCGGCTCGTGACCGCCACCTCGCGCCGTTTCGACGCGGGGCGGGTACTCGGCGAGTGGTTCGTCAACAGTGTAGGGTTCGGCTTCGGCCCCGCCGTCGTGCAGACCCGCAACCGCATGACCCATCTCAGCGGCTTTTTTTCATATCTTGTGCCCATCGTGCAGACCTTTTTCAAGTTCGAGCCTCCGGTCTTCGACGTCGCAGCACCCGGTTTTCGCGAGCGCGGGTACATGATGATGGTCGAGGTCTGCAACGGAACCACCGCCGGCGGGAGCTACCGCTTCGCGCCCGACGCCGATCCGACCGACGGTAAAATGGACGTCTGCCTGATCCGTCGCGTCTCGTTGCCACGGTTTCTGCTGGCGATTCCGCGCGTCATGCGGGGGACGCATACGTCGATGCGTGAGGTAGCCATGATCAAGACCGCCAAGCTCGTCGTACGATCGCCGGAACGGCCTCTGATTGTTCATGTGGACGGGGAACTACGGGAACCGGGAACGAATGAGTGCACGGTGGAATTGGAGCGGGGAAGACTGAACGTGCTGGTGGCGCGAGGATGACGGGCGGACGGACGGTCGGGCGGACGGGCGGTTGGGTGACGCTGCTGATCGCGGTGTTGTCCGTCAGCCCGTCAGCCCGTCTGCCAGCCCAGGACACCACCGCCGTTCGGGATACCGCGATCGTTCGGGACACCACCGCTCTAGTACTCCCATCAGACACGCTCCCGAAGGGTGTTCGCCCCATGGGTGCGTTCTGGCGCTCGTTCCTGATTCCGGGATGGGGTCAGGCCGTTACGGGTCGGCATACGACGGGGGCCATCTTCGCTGCGTGGGAAGGCGTCACCATCATGATGACGCTCAAGGCACAGCAGGAAGCCAACTACTTCAAGTCGATCAATTCCGCCAACCTCGAGCTCAAGCGTCAGGAGGTGCAGGACTGGCTCGTGCTCTGGATCTTCAATCATCTGTTTGCAGGTGCCGAAGCGTACGTCTCGGCGCATCTGCGCGATTTCCCCCCCGACCTGAAAGTCCGCGCTTACCCCGGCGGTATCGGCGTCACCGTTCCACTCCATGAATAGAGCCCCGCTCGGGGTGTTCGATTCCGGCATCGGCGGTCTGACCGTCGCGCGCGCGTTGTTCGAACGGCTGCCGCGTGAGGCGGTCATCTACTTTGGCGACACCGCGCGCGTGCCGTACGGTCCCAAATCCCCCGATACGGTGCGCCGCTACAGCGGCGAGATTCTCGCGTTCCTGCTCAGCCGGGGTGTGAAGGCGGTGGTCGTGGCGTGCAACACCAGCACCGCGCACGCGCTCACCTACCTCAAGGAGAGGTCGGCCGTTCCCGTGGTCGGTGTGATCGAGCCCGGAGCGCGCGCGGCCGTCGCCGCGACCAGGACGGGAACCATCGGCGTGATCGGAACGGCCGGGACGATCGCGAGCGGCGCCTATGAGCGCGCGATCAAGGCGCTACGCCCCGATGCGCGGGTACACGGCCAGCCCTGCCCGCTGTTCGTGCCGCTGGTCGAAGAAGGGTGGTTCGAACATCCCGCCGCCGAGCTGATCGCGCGCGAGTACCTCGAGCCGTTGCAGCGTGCGCAAGTGGATGTGCTGGTTCTGGGCTGCACCCATTACCCGCTGCTCAAGCCGCTGCTCGCGCGCGTGATGGGTCCGGACGTGACGCTGGTGGATTCAGCGGAAGAGACGGCGAAGGCCGTCGCCCAGGAGCTCGAGCGCCTCGATCTACAGTCGGACGGCTCCGATCACGAGCATCGGTTCGTGGTGTCCGACGACGAGCCCCATTTCCGCAAAGTGGGCGCCCGCTTCCTGGGCGAGAAACTCAAGCAGGTTGAAGTCGTCCCGCTGTAAACTGCTGCAGCTCCACGACGCCTTCCTTATTAATGACGGCGTAGCGCCCACCATCGAGAAAGGCGCCGGGATTCACGTAGCTCCGGCCATCGGGCTGGCGGTCCACGACGGGGCGGTGGGTGTGCGCCATGATCACGAGCTCCACGTCGGGACGGCGCGCCAGAAAGTCGGCGGCCCACACGCGCTGCGCCGCTGCGGCGCGGTCCAGAACGGCGCGGTCCTTCGTATTGTCGGCGAGGTGGCGGGAAAACAGGTCGGCGATCCAGAACCCAATCGTCGGATGCAGCACCCGGAACACGGCGACGGTGAGTGGATGACGCGTAAAACGGTGCATCACTTTGCCGCTCCAATGCTGTTCGGTGAGGCCGTCACCGTGCGCCAGGAATGCGCGCCGGCCGCCCAGATCGAGCTCGGCTTCGCCGCCGTAGAACGCGATCCCGAGGTCGCGGGTAAAAAAGCTGCCGCCCCAGCGGTCATGATTGCCGCCCACGAACGTGATCGGGATGCCGCGCGAGCGAACGTCCTGCAGCTTCGTAACGGTGGCAAAGTGCTTGCGGGGGATCACGCTCTGGTACTCGAACCAGAAGTCGAACAGATCGCCCATCAGGACGAGGTGGTCCCCGGGGCGGGGGATTTCGTCCAGGAAGGCGTGGAAGGCGGAGCCAACGGCGGCGGGCACCTGACCCAGGTGCGCGTCCGCCACGATGATCACGCGCAGCGTGCTGGCCGGTGGCGACACGGCCCAAGCTTAGGAACCTGGAAGCACGCACGCAAGCACATTAACGTTGGACTATGATGAGACTGCGCTATATCGCGATCGGCGTGACCACCCTTGTTCTCGTGGCGGGAGGATTCGCCGTCACGAAGATCCTCGACCGGCCCGGCGCGGCCGGTGCCCTGTGTGGTGGCGGCAACTGGGAAACACGGCAGACCTGCTACTCCCAGCTGCTGTCGGAGCGTCTGAACAAGCAAGGCCTGGCTGATGCAGTCGCAACCCTCGACCAGCTCACGGCGTCCGATCCGGATGTCGCCGAACACGCGCACGAGTTCGCGCACGGCATCGGCATCGAGGCCTACGGAAAGTCGTCCAACATCGTCAGCACCTTCGAAACCTGTGGCGACGGGTACTCCTCCGGGTGCCGGCATGGCGTGATTCAGGCGTATTTCGAATCGCGCCATCAGGTGACGCAGCCCGAGGTCGAAGGCTTGTGCCAGCCGTTCAAAGGCTCGGCGCAGAGCCGCTGGGTCCTGTTTCAGTGTGTCCACGGGATGGGGCACGGTCTGACGATGTTCTACGGGCACGACTTGCCGCGCGCCCTGACCGATTGCGATCTACTGGCCGACGGCTGGGACCGCGAGTCGTGTTACGGCGGGGCGTTCATGGAAAGCATCATCAACGCCACGACGCCGCATCACCCCGCATCGCAGCTCTCGGCACAAAGCCATCATCACGCCGCGGCTACGACGTTCAAGGCGATCGAGCCCAAGGACCCGCTGTATCCATGCTCGATCATGGCCGATCGCTACCTGCACGCCTGCTATCAAATGCAGACGTCCGTCATGCTGCATCTGAACAAGGGCGATATCGGC
>DASTDR010000315.1:0-3091 GCA_035710265.1 Gemmatimonadales bacterium
GGCAGCGTGATAGGCGCCGCACCCTCAGGCGCCTTGAGCGGCGGTGGATGCACCTCGACGGGCTGCGGCGCACTCGCCAGGCGCAGGGGTGTGGGCCGAGTGGCTTCATGGACGTGTGCCCACTCGGCCGGCCGCCGCGTCCAGCGCGCAAGCTCCACCAGAAACCGCCGCGTGCGGGTATCCTGGTCGGCTGCGGCAAGCAGGCTCCGGCTCGCGACGACGACGAGCCCATCCTGCACGCGGCTTGCCGCCACGAGCGGTCCGGCCGGTGCCCGTGCCAGTGCCTGGCTGCGATCGAGCACTTCCAGGGCATGGTTACGCCCTGCCGGGAATGCGACGAGGTCGGAATTGTCCAGGGCCGAATGCAGGATCGGGGCGGCAGCGGTCTCGACCACCTCTGTACCGATCGCAATACCGGCGCCTTGCGATGCAAGCCACTGATTCATGACCCAACGGTCGAGTCGTCCGTCTCCACTGTAACCGACGATCACCACGCCATCCCGGCCGCGGATCCATTCTGTGAGAATCGCGAGGTCGCCGATGGTGAGCGCATCGGAAGGCGCCTCTGGCTCGCGACCCCCGAGCACGATGATCGCCCGATAGCGCTGCAGATCCGTGCGTGTCAGGTGGGGATAGAATTGCCGGTATTCAATGCGATAGCCCGCTTCGTGCCAGGGCGCGGCGATGTCCTCGACGAGGATCGGATCGGCGAGCGTCATGTCGACGAGAAGCAGGCGGCGCGCTTCAGGTTGGCAGGCCGCGGCCAGCAGGAACAGCGCGACGCAGAACCGCTTCACCGCGGGGTTGGCTCCAGCCGGTTGTATTTGCGCAGCGCCGCGCGCAGGCGCTCGTGCGGGAGTGCGTACACGCGCAGGCCGTTCGCGCCCGTCATCGTTTGCGCAGCCACCATCGCGTTGACGATCGCTTCTTCAGTGGCCTGAATGGTGGCGGCGAACAGGGGGTCGATCCGCTCGTTGGGCAGCATCGTCATGCTGACCGTGGCGTCCGGTTTGGCCGCGCCCGGATTCGCGGTGGAGAAGGCGACGAAGATGTCGCCGGAGGGGTTCGCCCCGGTTCCGCCGAGTCGTCCGATGCCGAGCGAGGCGCGCTTGGCGATGCGCTTGAGCTGATGCGGGAGCAGCGGCGCGTCGGTCGCGACCACGATGATGATCGAGCCTCGCTCCGCGGGCAGTGTATCGCGAGTCGGGAGCAAGTCAGGGATCTCCTGGCCGACCGGTACGCCGGCGATCGCGAGCCGCGCGCGCGAGCCGTAATTGCATTGGACCAACACACCGACCGTATACCCACCACGGTCGGCGGGGAGCCGACGCGACGCCGTACCGATCCCTCCCTTGAACTGATTGCAGATCATGCCGGTGCCGCCGCCCACGTTGCCTTCGACCACCGGGCCGCCGCGCGCGCTGTCGAGCGCTGCGAAGGTGTGCTGCTTGGTGACGTGAAAGCCGTTGATGTCGTTGAGCGACCCGTCCCAGGTCTCAGCCACGACCGGCAGTGACCAGTCGAACTCGAACCCTTTCTTGATGAGCCATTCGATCACGGCGTCGCGGACGATTCCAACGCTGTGCGTGTTGGTGATCATCACGGGCCCAGCGAGGAAGCCCGATTCCTCGAGCCAGGTCGTGCCGGTCATTTCGCCGTTGCCATTGAGCGTGAACCAGGCGCCGAACACCGGATCACCATTCGTGGCGCCGCGCGGGAATACCGCGGTGACGCCGGTGCGCACGGGTCCCTGGCCGACGACGAGCTTCCCCTGCCCTCGGATGATCGTGGCGTGGCCAACAGTGACGCCGGCGACGTCGGTGATGGCGTTGAGGGGGCCGGGCGTGCCGTCGAAGGGCACGCCGAGATCGCGGGCGCGCGGCCGCGTTTGTGCATCGAGCGGCGCCACCGCGACCACGAGTAGCAATCCGAAACGAAGATGAGTGTTCATCGTCACGATTCTGTGTGGTTCGGCCTTCGCGAGCAACTCAGGACGCTCCCTGCACGTCCAAACATGAACAGGAGGTCCCGCCGCATCCAGTTCAACTGACCGCCGTCGCGCATCCTCATTTTCCGGGAGGTGGTTATGAAGACGGCACTCACTCTGCTAGCAGTCGCCACGGCTGTCCTAGCGCCCAACAGCTTCGCCTCACAAGCAGGACCCAACCTCGAACCGGCCGCCGTGCGATCGGGGATCCAGGAGTCCGAGGGCGAGCTCAGCGCCGAGGTGCAGCGGTCCCTCGACAAGGGCGACCAGCTCAGCTCGCGTCTCAATTTCGCTGCAGCGGCGCGCGAGTACCGTCACGCAGTCCAGATTGCGCGGCGCGAGGGTCACCTGCCGAGCTGGACCACGTGGAAACTCGCGAACGCCTACTACAATGACGACAACCTGCTGGGCGCCGCGACCGCGTTGGATCAGCTGGCGGATGAAGCGGCGCTGGTCGGCGATCTCCCAGTTCAGGCCCTGGCGCTGTTCAATTCGGCCTGGTTGCACAGCAAGGCGGGGCGCAACGGCGCGGCCGTCGAGCGGGTCGCGCGGCTTAAGGGGTTGCTGCGCTCGCGCTATATGCCGGTAGCCACGCGCGATCAACTGTTGGGACGGCTCGGCACGCCGAGCGAGATCGCCGCAAACGAGGAGTAACGGGGACGGGTCCTGCTCCCTACGTCGCTGCGGCGTAGGGTAGCAGGGCCTGTCGCATTTCCGCCGCCGTTTGCCAGCGCGCGTCGCGCGCTTTCGACAACGCTTTCATCACGCTATCGCTGAGCGCGCGCGGGACGTCGCGCCGCAGCTTCCGCAGGTCGGGCGCGGGTGAATGCTGTTGCATGTCCAGCACTGCCGCCGCGCTGGCGGCGGAAAACGGCGGCCGGCCGGCGAGGACTTCGAACAGCATGACGCCCAGCGAGTACAGATCCGTCCGTCCGTCGATCTCGCTCGAGCCACTCGCCTGTTCGGGACTCATGTATTCCTCGGTCCCCACGACGAAGCCGCTGCGCGTGACGCGGTCCTCACCGGAGGAAGCGATCGCGCGCGCGATGCCGAAATCCACCAGCACAGCCGGGCCCTCGGGCGAGAGGACGATGTTATCGGGCT
>DASTDR010000316.1:0-4370 GCA_035710265.1 Gemmatimonadales bacterium
TGGCGGCGGCCAAAGACGCCGGTCTCCGTCAGATCGACCGCCTCGTCACGACACACTATCACGGCGATCACTTCGGCGCGATGAGCGAGCTGGCGTCGCGCATCCCGGTACGGGAGTTCATCGACCACGGCGCCAACGTCCAGCCCAACGCGGCGACCGATGCGTTCCTGAAAGACGTCTATCCGAAGCTGTACGCCAACGCCAGGCACACGGTCGCGAAGCCGGGCGACCGGATCGCCGTTTCGGGGCTGGACATCCGCGTCGTCGCGTCCGCCGGCGAAGGCATTCGCGACGCGCTGCCGGGAGGCGGCCAGAGGAATCCCTATTGCTCTGCGCACCAGGCGAAGGACGCTGACGCGAGCGAGAACGCGCAGTCGGTCGGCAGCCGCATTACCTTTGGCCGGTTCCGGGCGCTGCACCTCGGCGATCTGACATGGAACAAGGAGCACGACCTGGTCTGCCCGAACAACAGATTAGGGACGGTGGACCTGTTTATCGTGACGCACCACGGCCAGCCGGTGTCGAACGCGCCCGTGCTCGTGCACGCGGTCGCGCCGAGGGTGGCCATCATGAACAACGGCACCCGCAAGGGAGGACAGCCGGACGCCATGAAAGTACTCTTCTCGTCGCCCGGGCTCGAGGACCTGTGGCAGCTCCACTTCTCTCAGCTGAGCGGCCAGGATTACACGGTTCCTGGTGTCTTCATCGCCAATACCGTCGACGACCAGCCCACGTCCATGCCGATTGCCGCGCTGACGCCGCCGGCGCCAGGGCAGCAGGGAGCAGCCCCGCCGCCCGTGCACAACGGACCGGCACACTGGATCAAGGTGTCCGCCCGCGACGACGGGTCTTTCACGGTCACCAACGCACGGAACGGGTTCAGCAAGACCTACGCTGCCCGCTGATACCGGTCTGAAGCCGGACGCTACGTCTGTCCGTACGTAGTGTCCGGCTTGAGCCGGACCCGCAGCCAACCATCGGCCACCCATCGTCGTCAAAGGGTCTATTACCCAGAAAGTCTTGGTAATGGAGCCGGCGACATGCCTTTCAAGACGCCCAACGCGCTGCTGCACGGGACGCTCGACGCCCTCATTCTGAAGACCCTGACGGGTGGACCCCGCCACGGCTACGCGATCGCCAAGTTCATCGAAGACGCGTCCGACGAAACGGTCGTGGTGGAGGAGGGGTCGCTCTACCCGTCCCTGTACCGCATGGAGCGTCGCGGGTGGCTGGAGGCGGAGTGGGGCGAGTCCGAGCTCGGCCGCCGGGCCAAGCTTTATCGCCTCACACGGCAGGGGCGGGCACAACTGGCGGCCGAAACCGATGCCTGGCGGCAATTCGCCGCGGGGGTTTCCAAGATTCTGCTGGCCCAATGAAACGCTCCCTTCGCTCGTGGTTGTGGCGCGTGCCGATCGATCAGGAGGTGGACGAGGAGATCGCCTTTCACATCGAGATGCGCACGCGTGAGCTGGTCGACAAAGGGCTGGACCCGGGGATCGCTCGCACGATGGTGCGCGCGAGACTCGGAGATGCTGCGCGCCTCAAGCGCACATGTGTAGACCTTGGGAGACGGAGGGACCGGGAGATGCGACTGACACGGTGGCTTGAAGAATTCAGGGACGATGTGCGGTTCGCACTCCGTCAACTGAAGATGTCGCCTGGCTTCACGTTGGTGGCGACGATCACGCTGGCGCTCGGCATAGGCGCGAACAGCGCGATGTTTGCGCTGGCCGACGCCGCGTTGGTCCGCCCGCTGCCGTATCCCGAGCCGGACCGACTCGTCGCGCTGTCAGAGATCCGGCAGGGTCAGCCAGGCTCTGCGGTCAACCCGGTCGATTTCGTCGAGTGGTCGGAGCGGACACGCAGCTTCACGGCAATCGCTGCCGTCGTCAGGGGCGGAGGCTCCCTCGTCGGGGATGACGGTGTCGCGGAGCCAGTGCCTGGTCAGGCAGTCACCAGTCGCTTCTTCGACGTGTTGGGTGTGAAGCCGATCGCAGGTCGCACGTTTCGGGACGATGACGAGGGTCCCGTGTCCGATGTGGTGGTGTTGAGCGAGGGATTCTGGCGCCGCCGGTTCGGCGCCGATCCGTCGCTCGTTGGTCGCGCGGCTCGATTGAGTGGACGAACGTTCACCGTCATCGGGATCGTGCCGGCAGACTTTCAGTTCGAGCTTCCAGGCACGACAAGCGAAGCCCCGAGCATGATGTGGACGCTACTAAACCGACCAGAGGACCGCGGTCCGGCTCAACGCTATCCACATTACCTGCAGGTCATCGGACGATTGAAAGATGGCGTGACTCTGAACACAGCGCGCGCTGACATCGCGGGTGTCGCCGACGCGATTGCGCGAGAGATGCCGGGCACCAATAAAGGACACGCTGCAACGGCCAGCCCGCTGCGCGAGCGAATCATCCGCAGCGAACTGAGGCTCACGTCGATTCTGCTTCTCGGCGTCGTCGGCCTCGTGCTCCTGATGTGCTGCGCCAATGTCGCCAACCTCCTGCTTGCCCGTGCCTCCGCCCGGTCGCGTGAGTTTGCAATACGGTCGGCACTCGGCGCCGGACGACGACGAATCGTTCGACAAGTCCTGACAGAAAGTCTCGTCCTTGCGATCCTCGGCGGTCTTACGGGAGCCGCGTTCGGTGCGACGATTGTGCGGGCCGCGCCATCACTCATCCCGCCAGATCTGATCCCGGGGGTGGTGACGGTCAGCTTCGACGGCCGGGTGCTCACGTTCTGCGCGCTGGCTGCGCTCGTGGTCGCGGTGCTCTACGGTCTGTCGCCGGCGTGGCACATCGCCCGGATGCCGCCGGTGCAGGCGATGACGAACGACGGGCGCTCCGTTACCGGATCCAGCGCTCGTTTTCGCCGTGCGCTCGCCGTCAGTCAGGTTGCCATTGCTGTCTTCCTCTTGTGCGGGGCGGGCTTGCTGCTGCGCTCGCTGCTGGCGCTGGAGAGCGTTGACTCTGGCTCTCGCACGGGCGACGTGCTCACCATGATTGTCGGCGCCGGGTCAGGAGCGGATACCAGCCCCGCATCGATGTGGCGGAAGTACCAAGCCTACCAACGCGAAGTCGAGCAAGTGCCTGGAGTGCGTTCTGTCGCCTGGGGAGGCGCACTGCCATTCGGTGGTATGTGGTACGACCAGAACTTTCAGATCGACGGTGACCAGCCACGCCCGCCCGCGGACCGCGATGGAGCCGGTTACCAGATCGTGAGCCCGTCCTTCTTGCCCCTTCTCGGTGTTGCCGTGCTCGAAGGGCGTGGCCTCACCAAGGGTGACACCGCCGAGAGTCCCCAGGTCTGCCTCGTCGACGAAGAGTTCGTACGTCGCTACCTTCGGGGTCGCCCGGTTCTCGGGACGCGCATCTCAATCAACGCGATGGTGCAGCCGCCGCAGGCAGTGACACGGGAGATCGTCGGAGTCGTGGGGCAGGTGAAGGAGAGGCCTGACGAGCCACAGCCACGGCCTCACGTCTACGTGCCGCTCGCGCAGAACCCGTGGTGGAGCGCCACCCTGGTCGTTCAGCCGATCGACGGGCCGGCAGAAGCGCTGACATCGGGCGTTCGAGCGGCATTGGCACGAGTTGACCGGGAGCAGCCCGCGACCCGCATTCGAACGCTGTCAGCGATCGGCGCAGAAGCCACCGCCAGGCCGCGCTTTCGAGCCGTGCTCATTGGAACCTTTGCGTCTCTGGCGCTGGTGCTCGCGATGGTCGGCGTGTTTGGTGTGCTGGCGTACTCGGTCCAGCAGCGCACGCGTGAGTTCGGCGTCCGCATCGCGCTTGGCGCCAGCGCCACGAACCTGCTCGGCCTCGTACTGGGGAACGCCGCGCGCGTCATCGGAACGGGCGTCGTCATCGGGTTGATGTGTGCCTTCGCGTTTGCGCAGTCGGTGGCGTCGTTTCTCTTTGGTGTCCAGCCGCGCGATCCGGTGACGTTCGGGTCCGCCGGGTTGGTGCTGTTACTGACGGCGATGGTCGCGTGTGCGGTACCCGCGCTGCGAGCCGTGCGGGTGGATCCGGTGGTGGCGTTCAGGAGTGAATAGAGAGGAGTTGTGAGTCGACAATCAGCAACGATTCACAGATCACCAATCAAAGATCATCAATTGAGCATATGAAGCGAGCGTTGCGATCGTGGCTGTGGCGCGTGCCTGTTGACCAGGAGGTCGATGAGGAGATCGCCTTCCACGTCGAGATGCGGACGCGCGAGCTGGTTGACAAGGGGCTGGACGCCAAGGCGGCGCGCGAGGTGGTGCTCGCGCGAATCGGGGATACCGGTCGACTCAGGCGCACCTGCATCGACCTTGGACGAAAGCGAGATCGCGAGATGCGGCTGACACAATGGCTGGCAGACCTCAGGGACGATGT
>DASTDR010000317.1:0-9960 GCA_035710265.1 Gemmatimonadales bacterium
CTGAAGATCCGGATCGTTGACGAAGCCGAGTGTCCGTTGCACCTGCTGCGCGGCCTCGCGGCCCAATTCGACTTCCTGTGTTTCGGAAATCAATGAGAGCTGGCGTTTGCCGGTGGCCGGATTCAGCGCGCAGCCGAGCCCCGAAATGGTGAGGACACCGGCGAGCACAAGGGCCTTACCTGAAACCATGGCGACCTCGCTTGGAATGAAGGGATGCAAGAAACGTGACCCCGCCACATCCTCATCCGTAGCGATCGAGTGCCATTCGATGGCCTGCCCTTTTGGACCGATCTCCGGTCGTGTTGGTGCTCGGCAGTCACCGCGCCGGCCCAGGCACTGGGCCAGTAGAAAATGCACGGAACGCGTCTTCAGAGTGAGGGCTTGGGCGCGGCCTCGGCCCCGGGTGGCTCGCTGAACGGGGTCACGGGAATGCGCTCGTAGCGAACCGCGAGGATGTGCAGGCGCTGCGTACGGCCTGGAGCGCTGAGCACCACGGTGTCGCCTGCCCCTGACTTCATCAACGCGCGCGCGAGCGGCGACACCCAGCTGATGTAGTGGCGATCGAGATCGACCTCGTCGAGTCCGACGATGCTGACCACGCGTTCCGTCCCGTCGGCATCGGCGTAGCGCACCGTCGCTCCGAAGAACACGTGCGTGGCGGCCCGCCCGGCTCGCGGCGACTCCGGGTCCACCACTTCCGCCGCGTCGATGCGTTTGGTGAGGAAGCGAATCCGGCGATCGATCTGGCGCAGCCGCCGCTTGCCGTACTGGTAATCGGCGTTCTCGCTGCGGTCGCCGTTGCTCGCCGCCCACGCGACCGTCTGCGTCACGGCCGGACGTTCCCTCGCGAGCAGAAAACGGAGTTCGTCCCTGAGCCGCTGCAAGCCGCTCGGGGTGATGTAGTTCTTGTCGGATTTCTCGAGTGCCTGGCTCACGTGACGGGACCCATTCATGACCATTAGTCCCGTTATCATGGGAACTCGCGGCGGACGATCCGCTTCAACTCCTCGAACCAGTTCAACGTCACCTGAATCTGATTCGTCGGCGGGTCGGGATGCATCGGCTGGACGCGGAGGAATCGCTGGCCGTCCGCGCTCACGTCATAGCTGGCGACGGAATTCGGACTGCGCACGTAGCGGCCCTCGAACAGCATTCGTGGGGTGCCGGCCGCGAACGCTGGTGACGACCGAATCTCGACGGCCATCATGGCGTCGCCGTTGAGATAGAACAGTTCCCGTCCATCGTGAGACCAGACGGGCTCGGTGCCGCCGCGGGTGGAGATCTGTGTTCTGCCCCCCGGTTCCGGGAACGACTGCACGAGCACCTCAGTACGGCCGGATTCGTCAGACGTGTATGCGAGCCAGCGGCCATCTGGCGAGAGCCTCGGGGACGCTTCCATAGACGGTGTCCCCGCCACGGCCCGTGGTTTTCGGTCACCGCCGGAGGGCAAGGCCCAGATGTCGAAACCCGTTACCGGGTCACTGTCGTTGTAGGCCAGCCATTGACCATCGGCCGACCACGATCCTGGCGTCTGAATGCCGTCGCCGCTCGACAAGCGCTCCTCTCCCGCCGCATCGTCCACTCCCTTCCACCACAGGTTCCGCGTTCCCGTCCGTGTTCCGCGATAGACGAGACGCGTCCCGTCGGCAGTCCAGCGCGGGGCCTGGCTGCTCCCCTTCCCTGTCGTCAGCGGCGTCAGCGTGGCGCGCACGAAGTCATAGAGCCACACGCTAACCGTCCCCCCTTCCATGTCGACGGCTGCTCGCGTCCCGTCCGGCGAGATGACGGCGTTTCCGTAGTACTCGCGCGGCGGCGCCGCCAGCGGCTCGACGCGGCCGTCGCGGCCCACCCACACGAGCCGACGTTCGTATCGGCTCGCGCTTCCAGATACGGACACGAAGACGCCGTTGTCCGAGACTGCGAATTGGTTGCCTTCGCTGCCCTTCCACGCCGTGTCGCGCAGACGGCTTGCCTGCCCGGACACGCGCAAGCCGTCTACGTCAAACGGCACTGAGAACAGCTCGTCATTCCGCGCGTAGATCACGTGACCCGATGCGACGTAGCGGCCTGATGCCGCCGCCTGCACGACAACCGTTCGCTTCCCGGTATCCAACCGCAGGACGTGCACCTGCTTTTCGTCTGCTCCGGGGCCCGTCCACACGTCGAGCAGCAGCGCTTGAGCGCCCGGGAGCACCTGTGGCCACCTGTGGCTGATCTCGCCCTTGGCGCGGTCGAGTGTGGTGACTTCAGTCGGCACTCCGCCATCGGCCGAGACCTTCGAGATCCCACCGCTGTTGGTTGCCGCGAAGTAGATGACGTCGCCGGCCCAGCTTCCGCCGCGTGCGTTGGGCGCGTCGGACAACGTCTGGATCGTGCCGGCCGCAACAGAGACCTTCTTCAGCTTTCCCTGCGAGAAGAAGCCGATCCACTGCCCATCTGGAGAGAAGAAAGGATTGGTGGCCTGCTCCGTTCCTGCAAGAGCCTTCGATTCGACAGCATCGATGGCGCGCACGTACAGTTGCTCTCGGCCGCTCATCACCGCCACGTACGCAACAAGCGTCCCCCGGGGCGAAACAGCTAAGGCGAGTTGATCCAGGCCCAGGCCACCGACGCGCTGGTCATCGGGCAGCGTCATGGCCAACCGCGCGATGGCGGCCGTTGGCGCGGGCGCCGGACGCGCCATCATCCACACGGCCCCACCAACACCGATCGACGCGACCACCGCCGCCGCCGCCGCGAGACGCATCGCGGCCAGGCGTGTCCACGGCACATCGGGCGACAGGGTCGTCACCGGCGTCGCTGACTCGAACGTGCCATCCAGCGCCAGGCGCACGTCGCCCATGTCGCGAATCCGCTGGCGCGGTTCCTTGACCAGGCATTGTCGAATGAGGCGCACGAGATGCGCCGGCACAGTGACGGGGATGGCCTGCCAGGGCGGCTCCGACTTCATCACTTCGGCCAGCGTCTCCGACACCGTGTCGCCCGAGAACGGCTGCCGGCCTGACACCATCTCGAACAGCACCGCTCCGAACGCCCACACATCCGCGCGCCGATCGATAGCCCGCCCCTTCGCCTGCTCCGGCGACATGTAGGCGGCCGTGCCCAGGATCATGCCTGCCTGCGTCATCGCCGGTGTGTTGATCGTCGGAGACATCGTGGCGCTCCCCGACGGCGCACCCGCGGGCTCCAGCGCCTTTGCGAGCCCGAAGTCGAGCACTTTCACGGTGGCGTCTGCGCGCAGCTTGATGTTGGCCGGCTTGAGATCGCGATGGATGATCCCCTTCTCGTGTGCCGCCTCGAGGGCCTCGGCGATCTGCCTGGCGATCGGGAGCGCCTCTTCGAGCGGGATCGCGCCACGCGCGATGCGAAGCGAGAGATCGTCGCCGTCGACCAGTTCCATCACGAGTGCGGAGACACCGCCACTCTCTTCGAAGCCGTGGACAGCGGCGATATTGGGATGATTCAAGGACGCGAGCACTTCCGCCTCACGCTGGAAGCGCGCGAGCCGATCCTGGTCGGCCGAGAGCGATGGCGGAAGAGTCTTGATGGCGACCTGACGTTTCAGCCGGGTATCGGTGGCGCGATACACCTGCCCCATGCCGCCTTCACCGATCAACGCCACGATTTCGTAGACGCCGACGCGCGTGCCTGGAGTGAGGGTCAGGTTGGTGATTATAGAGCGCGTCGCGTCCTGCGAGGAGGACGGCCCGCCCCGCCGAAGCCTTGGCGGAGGCGGGGCGCGAGGTCGCCGCGTTGAAAGGCACGTGTTCTTGTACGCCTGACTTGGCACGGGTTGCGCAAAGCGCGGCCGCTGGAGCCTCGCCGTATATATGCGAACTGCCCTTCCAGCCGTCCTTGCCGTGCTCACGCTGTACGCCGGCGTTGGCGGGCACGCACAGGATGCCGGCGTGCAGGACCTTGTTTCCCGCGCCGCCCGGTACGTGGAGGAGTACGAACGGCAGCTGTCGGCGGTGGTGTCTGAGGAGCGCCAGACGCAGCGCGTCATCAAGCGCGACGGAACGACGGGCAAGAAGCGTGAGCTCGTATCGGACCTGTTGATGGTCAAGACGGGCGACTATACACAGACGTTTCGAGACGTCATCGCCGTCGATGGGAAGCCGGTCCGCAACCGTCAGGAGCGGCTGCAGAAGCTGTTTCTCGGCGAGCCGCACGGGCGGATGAAACAGGCGCAGGCCATTGCCAAAGAAAGCGCACGCTACAACATCGGGTTCGAGCGCGGCCTCGACACGTTGATGCTGCCGCTCATCATCCTACACGCCAAGAGGGCGACGGGCTTCCGCTTCGCGCGCACGGCAGACGGGCTCACGTTCGACGAATTCCGCTCGCCTGCCCTGTTGCGGTCCCGCATCAGGGGTGACGTGCGCGACATGTTCCTGCGCGGCGCCCTGACGATCGAGGACGACACCGGCCGCCTGGGAGGCGCGCGGCTGGTCGCCGAGAATCCGCAGTTCACCGTAACCGTGGACGTCCGATACGTGGAGGAGGCCGCGTCAGGCCTGCTCGTTCCGGTCGAATTGCGCGAAGACTACCGCACCCCGGTCGAGAAAGACCGGCTCGAAGTGTTGGCGACCTATTCGAACTTCCGGCGTTTCCAGGTGACCGTTGAGGAGCGCGTCGAGGTTCCGTCGCCCGATCGATAAAATGGTCGCTCGACTCGTGTACGATTCGTTACGAGAGGCTGGACACCTTGGACACGCGTCATTCTGACGACGTCGCCGAGCGCCAGGTGGAAGACGTCCGCCTGTGGCTTGCCGCGGTTGTCGATTCCTCGGACGATGCCATCATTTCGAAGAACCTCGATGGCGTGATTCTGACGTGGAACCCGGCTGCTCAGCGCTTGTTTGGATATTCCGAAGAGGAAGCGGTTGGGCAGCCGATCACCATCATCATCCCACCTGAGTTGCGCGACGAGGAAGAGGGCATCCTGAGACGGTTGCGGGCCGGCGAGCGCATCGATCATCACGAAACGCGCCGCATCACGCGGGGTGGACGGTACCTGGATGTCTCTCTCACCATCTCGCCAGTGAGAGATGCAGAAGGCAGGATGATCGGCGCCTCCAAAATCCTGCGAGACGTCACGGAGAGCAAGCGCGCTGAACGGGCTCTATGGCAACGCGATCAACAACTGGCGAACGAAGTGGTCCGTGCCAGAACGTTGCAGGCAATCATCACGCGTTTGATTTCGGAATCGACGCAGGAAACGCTGTCAGCGCAGATTCTCGACGCGGCGATCGAGCTGCTCGCGGCTGACGCGGCGAGCATCCAGATGCTCGCGCCCGACGAAGAATCGCTGACGCTCGTGGGCTATCGAAACTTCGAGCCCGACCAGGACTCGGCGGCGTTCTGGCAACGGGTCACGGCCGACGCAAGCAGCACCTGCGGCCGGGCGCTGCGCGACAACGAGCGGGTGCTCGTCACCGACATCGACGCCTGCGAGTACCTGACGGGCACGCAGGAGCAGCAGGAATATCGCCGCCTGGGCGTCCGCGCCGTGCAATCCACGCCGCTGCGGTCGCGCGGGGGCAAGCGGCTGGGCATGCTCTCCACTCACTGGCGGACACCGCATGCTCCCACAGAGAACGACTTCAGCCTCTTCGACGTTCTCGCGCGACAAGCCGCGAATCTGATCGAGCGCGTCCGCGAGGGCGAAGAACGGTTTCAGCTGATTGCGAATTCGGCTCCGGTCACCATCTGGATGACTGACGCCGACAAGCAATGCACGTACGTCAATCAGGTGTGGATAGACCTGACCGGACGGCCGTTCGAAGAGGCGCTTGGGGAGGGATGGGCGGACAGTATCCACCCCGAAGACGTCGAGCGAAGCTGGACGACGTTCGCCAACGCGTGCGATCGGCGCGAACCGTTTCAAATAGAGTATCGGGTCCGCCGGAAGGACGGCGAATGCCGCTGGATCACCGATGCGGGTGCGCCGAGATACAACGCGGACGGTGTGTTTGTCGGCTACATCGGTTCAGCCGTTGACGTCACCGAACGCAAGCGAGCCGACGAGGCAGCGGCCACCCTCAGCCAGCGGTTGATCGAAGCGCAGGAGAGCGAACGCTCACGCCTGGCACGAGAGCTTCACGACGACATCAATCAGAGGCTGGCCCTGTTGAACATGCGTCTTGATGCGGTGTCGCGAGCCGTTCCTGACTCGGCGGCCGAAGGCAAGCAGCGGGTCGAAGAAGCGCGCCAGGACGTGATGAGTCTCGTCACGGATGTCGGAGCCCTTTCGCATCGCTTGCACCCTCCGCGTCTGGAGTATCTGGGCATTGCGCGCGCGGCGGCGGCGTTGTGTCGCGAGATCTCCAATCAGCAGAGTGTCGAAGTCAGGTTCGACGCTGAGAGCGTCCCGGAAGGGCTGTCGAAGCCCATGGCCTTGTGTCTGTATCGGGTGTTGCAGGAGGCCCTGCAGAACGCGATCAAGCATAGCGGCAGCCCGAAGGTGGACGTCTCGCTTCGCGGTGGAGCCGACCATATCGAGTTGACGATTCATGACGTGGGCGTCGGCTTCGATGTCGACGCGACTCGCGATCGCGGGCTCGGCCTGGCCAGCATGAACGAACGGCTGAAAGCCGTCGACGGCCAGCTCGTGATCGCGTCACAGCTGCAGCATGGCACGACCATTCGAGCTCGCGTGCCGCTGCTCCAACACTGAAGCGTTGGCCTTCCTGAGGGATAGACAACAGGCCTGAATTGGCGCGCTCGGAACGAAGAGCCTCGCTGGAACTGCGACGGCGCTCACGCTGGCGGCCGATCTGCAGTCAACGAATTCGATCGACGCTCCACGAAGCGTCGTGCCCGTCAGCGCGAAGCTGACGGGCGTGAAGTCCGGGTTTACGTATACCATCACCGCGAACGCTATCGTCGCGCTGATACTGGAGACGCGTTAAGGATCATGACTATGCAGAGAATCGTCACGTTAGTTCTAGTCGTCTCTGTTCTTACGGCGAGCTTCGTCGCCGTCGGCCGCGCACAAGGCGGTGGAACGCCTCCCATCAGCACCGCACGCGCAGCCAATGCTCCACCGCTCGTGCCCGTGCGGTTGAACGCGGACGGCAATTTCCGAATTGCCCCACCCTACGTGTCGGATCCGGCGTTTACAGCAAAGCCGGATGTGCCACAGGGACGTGTCATCCGCTTCACGATGAACTCCGCCGAGAGCAAAACCTTTCCAACGGCACCGGTCGGGCGTGGCGGTCGACAAGGCGGTGGACGCGGCGAGACGGCTCCGCAAGTCCCAGCGGAGCCACCGCAACATCAAACGTTTCAACGCCAGGTGGCCGTCTACGTTCCTGCCGGATACGTGCCCAACACCCCAACGCCCTTCATCGTGGTGCAGGACGGGCAGTCGTACGTTCCCGGAGACCCACCGGCGGCAGCCGATGGCCAGCCTCGTCCGTTCATGCCCGTGATGCTCGACAACCTGATTCACGAGAAGCGCATTCCGCCGATCGTCGCCGTCTTCCTCCCACCGGGTCCGGGCGGGCAGCGCACCATCGAGTACGACACGGTCTCCGATCGGTACACGAACTTCGTCGAATCCGAAGTGCTGCCGCGCATCACGCGCGACTATCAAGTGGCATTCACGACGGATCCCGAGGGACGGGCAACGTTCGGCGTGAGTTCCGGCGCGGCGGCGGCGCTGACGATGGCATGGCTGCACCCGCACCTGTATCGACGGGTGATCAGCTACTCGGGGACGTTCGTGGCGTTGCAGCGCAACGCGACGGCACCAAACGGGGCGTGGGATTTCCACCAGACGTTCATCCCGAACTCCGCCCGCAAACCGCTGCGCATCTGGTTCCACGTGAGCGAAAACGACATCGGCGCCACGTCACCGGTTGAACAGATGCGCAACTGGGTGGCCGCGAACAACCGCATGGCCGGTGTGTTGAAGGCCAAAGGGTACCCGTACCAGTTCGTGTTTTCAGAGGCGTCCGGTCATGTCGAACGGAGCGTGGTGATGCAGACCATGCCGGAGGCGTTCGAGTGGGTGTGGAAAGGCCACAAGGCGAGTGGCCATTGAGAGACTCCTGACGGTTGCTGCGCTGCTGCCCGCACTCACTGTCTCGATGTCTGGCGCGCCAACGCCGTGGAGTGGGCGAACGCCGTGGGGCGACCCGGATACCAGGGCGAGTGGACGAGCGAAGGCGAGTATGGCGTGCCGTTCGAGCGGCCAGTTCAGGACGGCACGCGCGCCTTCGTGACCGACGAGGAATACGCGAAGCGGCTCAACGACGTCCGTCTTCGCAACGAGAAAGACCTGGACTTTGGCGCGCCCGGCCCGCCTTCGCGCAATCGCGCTGCGGCGAGGCACAAACACTCAGCGCCATCTCGCCGTAGCTCGCCTGCATTCACGCGCGAGCGGGGGCTGATGGCGCGCCCGGGGGGATTCGCGAAAGGTTGCTACGATACCCTTCAGCGGAATCGCCGCCTGAGGCGACCCCTCTCATCTCTGATCTCCCTGCTGAGTGTGTCACGGGTCGGGCCGCCCGTGGCACTCGATTGCTGGATAGCTATTCAGACGTTGAACAACTGTTACAGTGGGGTCGCCCACAAGTGCAATCGGAGCGCCGCTGAGTGACTGTTCAATCGGACGTGAGGACTGAGAATCTCAGGCGAGGAGGGCTTTACCTCGGGCCAGCGTTGTTGGGTTCAGTGGTGGCGACGAGTCTTTACCGGGTAGCCTGCGAAGGCAAGGCTCCGGCTCTCGTGGCCGGGATGCTTCAGTCAGTACTGTTCAACGTGCCGTTCTGTATCGGCTCGGTCTACCTTGCGTTGAAGGTCCATGACAAGCTGGCTCGCGCGGCTTTTCTCATGCTCGCGATTGAGCAGGCGATTCTGGCATACGGCGCTCTGTCGGGGACGGCTTCCAATCATTTGCTCGTTGGGATTCCGATGGTGTTATTTGCAGCGCTGCTTACGCTGCTGGGAATACGACACACTACGCCTCGGCGTGCTGCACTGATCGCCCCATCTGCATTCGTAGCGATGTTCCTGTTCAGCTGGGGTGCGCGCTACTATGGAGATGTCTTGATGGGCCGAGTGAGTGTGGTCGATCAAATCCCTATCTGCTGACTTACGGCGCGCGAGTCTCGACAGGCACCGTCGCGGAGACGCGGCAGCTGCTGCGCGAGATTCTGGTCGGCCCCGCTGGTGCTCACGCCGACGGCTCGCGCCTATCGATTCGCAGGCGAAGCCGTGTTAGGCCGCGTGTTACTGGGGGGAATTGGGAATACAACCTTTGTGGCGCGCCCGGCCTACCTTCGCGCTTCGCGCTACGGTGCGCCTCGATGAGCCATCCACCGTAGCTCACCTGAATTACGCGTGAGCGGAGGTGGATGGCGCGCCCGGCAGGGCTCGAACCTGCGGCCCCGAGCTTAGAAGGCTCGTGCTCTATCCAGCTGAGCTACGGGCGCCTGGAATCATCCTACGCGAAACGCCGCACCCCTAATGCACCCCCGGAAATCGCGTTCGATCCAAGGTCGCGGCTTTGCGCCCGAAAACCGCTCGCCGAATCGAAGCCCCTTGCCTTAGAAGGCCGGTGCTCTATCCAACTGAGCTATGGGCGCGTGAGCTTCATGTTACTAGAGCGTCGAGACTTCATGGACTCAGTCGCTCTGTAGCTTGCTCGACGCCAAAGCACTCGCCCAATCCATACACTGCCGTGACTCCTCCGGATTGACATGCGACATGTGTCGCGTCTAAGATGCGACACCTGTCACATATGAGAAAGCCAGCCACGGAACGCCTGACCCGCCGCGAGCGGGAGATCATGAACGCGGTCTTTGCCCACGAGAATCGTGCGTCCGCCGAAGACGTCCGCGCGAAGCTGACGGCGCCGCCGAGCGATTCGTCGGTGCGCGTCATGCTCGCCAGGCTCGAGCGGAAGGGGTTCCTGCGCCATCAGCAGGACGGCCTCCGCTACATCTATTC